>DASQNN010000001.1:0-4975 GCA_035644955.1 Nodosilinea sp.
CCGGTGTCGCAGTCAAATTCGAGCGCAGAGGGTTGGGGTTGAGCTTGGGCCAGGGTCATCGTCGGGGTATCTCCCTAGTGAAGGACTTACGGCCTGGGTCTATCATCCTCCCTGCCGCCTGAGCCTGAGCAGGCGTCGTCGTCGTAGGCGGGAGAGAGCGGTGGCGGAGCGTCGATAGTGACGGGGTTCAATGGCTCGGCTGAGGCCAGAGAAACCTCCGCCTGAGCGCTACCAGGCAGCATCTTGTGGGCCTGCTCTAGCGCTGTTAGCTCCTTCACCGGGCTGATATCTAAACCCAGGGCAGAAATAATGCGATCGGGGTTGCTGCTTAAATCCACCACCAGGGGGAGCAGGTTGGTCAGGTCAGGCTCTAGGGTGGCCAGTGCCCCCAAAATAAAGCCCGACGAAGGCCGCCGCTGCCCGTTACTGGTTACCCAAATACCCAATTTGTCGATCCACTCGCGGTTGTCTCGGTAGTAGGTCAACCACTTAATTTTGAGCGATCGCCGCAGTTGTTTGCTGTTCACAGATGCCTCGGGCGGGGTTCGCCAACCTCATGTCCAGAGATTGATTAAACCAGAAAACCGCTACCCCACAGGCCTATTAACAGGTTTACATATCTGGTGAATCAGGCAAAAGCGGTTGATCGTCATTGGCCTCAATGGTTTGAGTATGGTCGGGATTATCCAGCACCATCTCGGGGTCAAAGTTGAGCCCCAGCACGTCTACTAGCGCATCCTCGTCAGGGTTGAGCTTGTAGAAAGGCACCATGAGGTTCGACAGCTTGGGTTCTAGAGCATTCACCACCCCCAGCACCAAAAAGGAGGATGGCCGGCGACCACCATCGGGGGTCCGCACCGAGGTCTGCTGCATTTGCAGCGTCAACCAGGCCCGGTTAGATTGCACGTAGTCCAACCATTTTTGGCGAATGACTTGGGTAAAGTTCTCGAAAAAGGCCATAATCCTGACTCTTTGCTAAATCGCTATGGTTAGCCGCTGGACGGCTGCGTACCGATGATAATGCAGCGACTCAGGATTAGAACTTGATCGAGGGGGATTTTTGCAGCATGGACTTGTGGCCCTCACCCCCAGCCTCTCTCCCTAGAGGAGAGGGAAGCCGGAACAAGATTCAAACGACTGTTTTTGGCAAACGAAGAACCTATAACCTGTTTCCTTATCTCCTCTTCCAGGGGGGGAGGGCTAGGGTAAGGGCTTTGAAGGAAGCTAAACCATCATCAGATCCATCTCCTCTTTCTCTTGCTTGGGCGCATCCGCTGGTGGGTTCAGGTAGAAGTCAGACAGCAGGCTAAACAGCTCGCGATCAGCGGCATCTTCGGGCACTACGCCCTCAGGGCGAGCCAAGATCTGGTCGGCAATGTTGAGGTAGTACTGGCACACCGGATCGAGAGCGGGGTCGGTTTCGGCCATTTCAAACACCGTCTTGCCCTTGACGCGGGAAATGCGAATGTCTTCGATCAGGGGCAAAATCTCCAGCACTGGCATGGGCACATGCTCGATGTACTTGTCGATCAGGTCGCGCTTAGAGGTTCGGTTGCCAATTAGCCCCGCCAGGCGCAGGGGGTGGGTGCGGGCTTTTTCGCGCACTGAGGCGGCAATGCGGTTGGCCGCAAACAGAGCGTCAAAACCGTTGTCGGTGACAATTACGCAGTAGTCAGAATAGTTGAGCGGGGCCGCAAAGCCGCCGCAGACCACATCCCCCAGCACGTCGAAGAGAATCACGTCGTACTCGTCGAAGGCGTTGAGTTCCTTCAGCAGCTTCACGGTTTCGCCCACCACATAGCCGCCGCAGCCTGCACCCGCTGGGGGGCCGCCCGCTTCCACACAACTCACTCCGCCGTAGCCTTTGTAGATCACATCGTCGGCCCACACGTCTTCGTAGTGGAAGTCTTTTTCCTGCAGGGTGTCGATAATGGTGGGAATCAAAAACCCGGTGAGGGTAAAGGTGCTGTCGTGCTTGGGGTCACAGCCAATTTGCAAGACCTTGCGACCCCGCTTGGCCAGGGCCACCGAAATATTGCAGCTGGTGGTGGACTTACCAATGCCCCCTTTCCCATACACAGAAAGCTTTAAAGTCTGGTGATCCATAGGGGAAAATACTCGTCTAGGGCGGATAGAGCTAAACCCAAGTCCAGGGGCGATCTTGAAAACGCAGGTCACAGCCGCTGGACTTGAATTGAGCTGTTCAACAAACAGGGTCTACGCAGTTGCCTACGCGGCCCAAGGTGTTTCGGCTGTTTGGATTATGACGACCTTGCTCGGCGATTGGGAAGGGGGATTGAAAATAGGTAACCCCGCAATGCCTACCTAAGCGCGACAAACGAGAACCCTTAGCCTTCAACAAACCAAAAAGAGCTGTTAATCCTTCTCAATCGAGCAGAGTCTAGTTTGGAGTCCGGTTTTTGTTAATTCGAAACAATAGCAAATAAGAGAATCTTAAATCTTTTAGGACAGTGAGCATTCTGAAACCCCTGTCTGTAGGCGACTTCGATCGCTGAGAAGCGGCAAAATCTGAGCGATCGCCCCCTGTAGAGGCCGATCTGGTTTGGGGAAAGGCGCGAGGAGGTGCGATCGCGCACCTTAAACCACAGCTCCGATAACGGCCCAGGCGATCTTTCTATACATTCGTAAACTTCTTGTCTGTGCAACGGAATGTAACGGCCGTTGACCCAGGATTAGTAGGCGAGGTCCGCTCTCTAACGGCGGCATAGGCATGAAAAGACTGCCCCATCGTTCCCAAGCCTAATAGAGGAACACTGCTGTTGGTGAGTATTTAAACCAACAGAGACAGCTGCCGCAGACGAGTTAAGGCTCGAAGCAGCAGCTGTCTCTGCGATCGCCATTTGCGATCGGTACGTCGAGAAAGGTTATTTGCCCAGCAGAATAGAGGCCAAAGCCCCGATGCGCTCAAAGTCGATTTGGGAGGCGATCTCCATCACCCGACGGCCATCCACCTGCAAGGTGCTGGCTTCGATCGCCCGCAGCACGTCTAGCATAGTCAGCTGACCGCTGGCAGCGGTATCTAAGACGGCGTTGCGCAGCACTTCCCAGGCGGGGCTGGTGTTGTCGCTAACGGTAAAGGTGGTCGCTAGCAGCCGCCAGAGAAATTGACCGCCAAAGGTATTGGACGCCTCGCGCAGGCTATCAACATCCACCAGAACATTTTGAGTCAGGGCCTGGCGAGCCTGGGCCTCGTCAATGCGCAGTACATTGAGCAGCAGCTGCAGGTCGCGGCTGGGAATGCCGGTGCGCGCGAAGGACTCTAAATCGCTGACGGAGATAGGCGGCGCTTCTAAGGCCCCGTAGGTAATTTGAACATCCTCGACGGCTTGGGCTTGGGGAGCAGCCACAGCCAACCCAGCCACGGATGTAGCGACCAGGGTCAGGGTGGTGGTGTGGTGACCTAAACGTTGACCCAGCGCTAGGAGCAACGGGAATTGTCGATGAGTAGTCTGCCAAAATCGGTGCATAGTGCTTAACCCACGCCTGCTACCAGGATAATTAAGGACGACAAACCAACCACAAAAGCTTGTTGAGCAATGCCCATCCTTCCCCCCACCATTGGTCTACTGCCCGCTGCTGGTCTGGGTACGCGCATTTCGCCACTGCCCATGAGCAAAGAGCTGTTTCCGGTTGGTTTTCGTATGGTAACGAGTAAGGCAGGGCCTCGCCCCAAGGTGGTGTGCCACTATTTGCTCGAAAAGATGCGGCGGGCCGGGGTAGAGCAGGCGTTTTTTATTCTGCGGTCAGGCAAGTGGGATATCCCCAACTTTTTGGGCGATGGGGCTGACCTGGGCATGCGGCTGGCCTACCTGACGGTGCATGTGCCCTTTGGGGTGCCCTTTAGCCTCAACCAGGCCTACCCCTTTTTGCGGGGGGCGACGGTAGTAATGGGGTTTCCAGATATTTTGTTTGAGCCGGGAGATGCCTACAAGGTGCTGCTCGATCGGTTACATGGCGGGAAGGCCGACGTGGTTTTGGGCCTGTTCCCCACCGACCAGCCCCAGAACGTGGGGGTGGTAGATTTTGATGAGCAGGGAGTGGTGCGGGGCATCTACGAAAAATCGAGCCTGACCCATCTGCCCTACATGTGGGCGATCGCCGCCTGGCGGCCCACATTCTCAGACTTTTTGAACGGGTTTGTGCGCGATCGCCAGCAGGCCCTGCTTGGGGCCGACGTTCCCCAGCATGTGACAATTCTGCCGCCCTATGTTGAAACCCCCATTGGCGATGTCATTCAGGCGGGGCTGGAGGCGGGGCTGCGGGTTGAGGCAGAGCCATTCCCCGAGGGGCACTATCTGGATATTGGAACTCCAGAAAATCTGGCTAAAGCCATTCAGCAGCACCCGTTTCCAGCCGGTTAGCCGTGGCGCAGAGAGCAATTAAGGCCTAGCTCGGCCTTAGTCGCCGAAGTCGAGGTCTTCAGAACCGAAGTCGGGGCCAAAGAGGGAGCCTGACACGGTGTGCTCTAGCTCCATGCGCTGCTCCATTTGGCGCAGGAAGTAGCCGGTCATCATGGCCGAGGCCAACAGACCAGCTAGATTCTCGCGATCGGTGGTGACTTGCACGTTAAAGCCGTCTCCCGGCAGTACACCTACGAGCCCCTGTACGTTGTGGGCAATAATTTGCTTGATTTCACCGCTTACGGCCTGGGCCACCCGGGTCAGCACTTCTGGAGACTGGTGCTGGAGGTATTTGAGCAACTCATTGGGGTGGTCACTGTTGGCCGACATGCTAATGAATTCAGCGTCTTCAGGGTTAAATACCATAGAATCTCAAAGACCTCTGGTCACAACGTAGGCGACGGCTGGCATCAACTATCGGGGCGATTGGATCCAATGTAAAAAAGGCCACCCCTGGCCTGCCTGTACCTACTAATATTCCCGATGATAGCGTAACGAATCGTGAAATATTACGTCGATAGGATGGTTTAGGCCAGCGCTCATTCGCTAAACCC
>DASQNN010000002.1:0-2305 GCA_035644955.1 Nodosilinea sp.
GCCCCTCGTCGGCTGAGGCTGCAGCTGCGCGATGCCCTTACGGGGGCAGGGCGGCAGGGCCTCGTGCTGCTCGCCACCGATGTCTTTGCCCTGGGGCTGTCGTGGCACGTTGCGCGATCGCTCAACCAGTTCTTTTCTCCCATTCCGCCCCAGCTGGTGTGGTGGGTGTGGCTGGGGTTGCCCAGTCCCTTTTGGGTGCTGGTGGCCTGCACCGTGGGGCTATTTGCCTACGGCGGCCTGTACGACGCTAAATCCCAGGGGCAGAAGCACCTGCGGGCGGGCAAGCTGCTGAGTTTGGTGTACCTGGGGTCTTTGGTGGCAATGTACTTTTACGACCCCAAGCTGGATTTGCCGCGATCGCTATTTTTCTCGGCCTGGCTCAGCGGGGTAGGTCTGGTGGTGGGGCTGCGGCTGGTGGCGACGCTGCTGCTACACCCCTTCACCCAGGCCAAGACGCCGTCCTCAGTCTTTTTGATTGCTCCGGCCCCTCGCCTCAAGCGTTTGGCTGATGTGCTCTCCCAGAGGGCCCAGGTGCCAGTGATTGGAGCGGCCCTGGCCACGACTGCCAACTCGCCCACCACCTACCAGGCGATTTTGGCTTCGGGGGCAACCCTGGTGCTGGCCGAGAGCATTCCCTCGGCAGACCTAGCCTCTGAGCTGTACTGGAAGCTGCGGCGGGCAGGCATTGCCATGCAGCTAATTCCCACCAGTCGCGATATGCTCTACCGCCGCGGCACCCCCGAAACCGTGGCAGGTCTTCCTACGCTGCGCCTCGATGCGCCCCTGATGGGCGGCTGGGACTACCGCCTCAAACGCTGGATGGACTACCTAGGGGCAGGCCTGGGGGTAGTTGCCCTAGGCCCGGTGCTGCTGGGCATCGCCCTGGCCATTCGCCTCGACTCAACTGGGCCAATTTTCTTTCGCCAGGAGCGGGTAGGGCTGCACGGCAAAACCTTTCAGGTGTGGAAGTTTCGCACGATGGTGATGGATGCTCCTCGACTGCAGGCTGAGCTAGAGCAGCACAACGAGTCGGCGGATGGGGTGCTCTTTAAGGTCAAGCACGATCCCCGCATCACCCGGGTGGGTCGTCTGCTGCGCCGCACCAGCCTAGATGAGCTGCCTCAGCTCTTGAATGTGCTCTGCGGCCAGATGAGCCTGGTGGGGCCGCGCCCCCTGCCCGTGCGCGACGTGGCCAAGTTTGACGGCTGGCACAACATTCGCCACCAGGTGCTGCCGGGGGTGACCGGGCTATGGCAGATTTCGGGCCGTTCTGACATTGACACCTTTGACGATGTGGCCCGCCTCGACCTGCATTACATTGACAACTGGTCTTTAAACCTGGATTTAGAAATTCTCACCGCTACCCTGGGCATTGTGCTCTGGGGCAAGGGGGCCTATTGACCGCCACCGCTTCGCCGCCGCCGGATGCCGACGGGGGCACCCACCAACGGCGGCGGGGCTGGGCTAGGGCTGGGCTATGGCTGGCCGGGGGGCTGGTGCTGGTGGCCTTTAGCTGGTTGCCCCTGAGCTACTACCGGATGGTGGGCTGGGCCTGGATTTTGCTGTGGCAGCTTGGGGGCGTGGCGCTGCTGGTGGGACTCTGGCGGCGGCTACAGTCGAGTCAGGTCTTCTCTGCCCTAGGCTACGGGCTGGATGGAGTGGTGATGGCCATGGGAGTCACCCTAGGCCTGTCGGCCCTGGTGTCGCCTTTTCCCCGGGTGGCGCTGTGGAACGTGAGCCTGGCGGTGACCTATGGCGCGGTGCTGTACCTCTACCGCAACGGGCTCGATGGGCCACTGAAGCATGGCTGGCTGAGCCGCCAACGCCTGTGGTGGGGCCTAGTTGTGGTGGCTGCGGGGGCGGCGGTGGTAAGCCTGGCTCTGTGGCGACCCGACCCTGCGATGTGGGCGGAGGAGAATTTTTTGACCGCCCTGCGCAACCATCAGCCCCTGGGTCACCACAACTTTGTGGGGGGCTATTTTGTCCTCATGCTGCCCTTGGCGGTCGCGGCGGCGATCGCGGCCCAGGCGTGGCTGCGGTGGGTCTGGATGCTGACCGCTGGGCTAATGCTAGGGGCACTCTACGTCAGCGGGTCGCGGGGAGCCCTGTTGGGGCTGGTGGTCTGGTTAGGGGCGACTTGGCTGGGACGGTTGGATCGCATTAAGCCAGCCCAGCGCTGGCGCTGGGGTCTGGCCGGGGTGGGTGGGGCGGTGGCCCTGGGTCTGTTTTTAGTCAGTAATCCTCGCATTCGCACCTGGTTTAGCGCTGGTGGCATCAGCGATGGCCCTACAATCGATCGCTGGTT
>DASQNN010000003.1:0-9535 GCA_035644955.1 Nodosilinea sp.
GTCTCCCAATCGGCTTTCTTTAATAAGCCCATAGGTTGGCACGAATAACCGTTTGTGGCGCAAGTTTTTGTACCACTGCAAGGTTAGCAGCGGGGCTATGGTCATGGGTGCAGCTAACCGCTCTCACGCTGGAGGCTGTTATAGAGGTGAGAATAAGGGATAGGCAGTGACAAATAAGTAGGTGAACGGAATTAAACGTAGCGGTGGAAGAGAATCAGCCGATAGCCGATCCCTTAACCCCAATTCTACTCGTCGGCTTCAGGGTCGTAGGTGGAGGCGATCGCCAGTTCCTTGAGCTGAGCCTCGTCTACCCCTGAAGGGGCCTGGGTGAGAAGGCAGCGGGCCTGCTGGGTTTTGGGGAAGGCGATCGCATCGCGAATCGATTCCTCGCCTGCCAGCAGCATGACAATGCGATCGAGCCCGTAGGCAATGCCGCCGTGGGGCGGGGTGCCGTACTCAAAGGCTTCGAGCAAAAAGCCAAACTTGTCGCGGGCTTCTGACTCAGATAGGCCAATGGTTTCAAACACCTGGCTCTGCACCTCGGGCTGGTAGATGCGCAGGCTGCCGCCGCCGATTTCGTAGCCGTTGAGCACGATGTCGTAGGCGATCGCCCGGGCGGTCTTGAGGTCGTCTATATCGTCGGGGTTGGGCGCGGTGAAGGGGTGGTGCAGGGCTTCGAGGCGCTGCTGGTCGGCGTTCCACTCAAACATGGGGAAATCGGTCACCCACAGCAGGTTATAGGTGTCCTCGGGGATCAGGGCCATCTCGCGGGCGATCGCCTGGCGCAGGCGATCCAGGGTCGCGTTCACAATATCCGTTGGCCCCGCCCCAAATAGCAGCAGGGTGCCGTCGGTGGCGTTGGTGCGGCGCAGTAGTTCCGCCATTTGATCGTCGTTGAGGTTGTCTTTAATCGCACCGATGGTGTCAACCGCACCGTCGGCGCGCACCCGTACGTAGGCCAAGCCCTTGGCCCCAGCATCGGCGGCGATTTTAAACAGGTCGCCACCCGGTTTAATCCGCACGTTAGAGACCTGGTCGTTGCCGTTGGGGATCGGCAGCACCTTGACGATACCGCCGTCGGCTACCGCCCCCGAAAACACTTTAAAGCCGCAGTCGCGTACCAGGTCAGACACATCCACCAGCTCCAAACCGTAGCGGGTGTCGGGCTTGTCGCAGCCGTAGCGATCCATCGCCTCGGCGTAGGTGAGCCGGGGGAAGGGGCGGGGAATGTCAACGCCTTTGACTTCCTTAAAAATGTGGGCCACTAGGGCTTCGTTCAGGGCCAGGATCTCGTCCTGGGTCATGAAGCTCATTTCCATGTCGAGCTGGGTGAACTCGGGCTGGCGATCGGCCCGCAAATCTTCGTCGCGGAAGCAGCGGGCGATCTGGTAGTAGCGATCGACCCCCGACACCATCAGTAGTTGCTTGAACAGCTGAGGCGACTGGGGCAATGCGTAGAACTCGCCGGGGTTGACCCGCGAGGGCACCAGGTAATCCCGCGCGCCCTCCGGCGTGGAGCGGGTGAGAATGGGGGTTTCGACTTCGTAGAAGCCCTCTTGGTCTTCCAAGAAGCGGCGAATGGCTTTAGTGACCTCGTGGCGAATGCGCAGGTTTTGGGCCATGCGATCGCGCCGCAGATCTAAATACCGATAGCGCAGGCGCAGGTCTTCGCGCACAGTTTCGGAGTCGGCGGTAGAAACCTGAAAGGGCAGCGGCTTGCGCACCGCGTTCAGCAGCTCGATGGTGTCGGCGTAGATCTCGATCTCGCCCGTGGGCAGCTTCGGGTTGAGGGACCCCTCCAGGCGCTGGCTCACGCGGCCTTCGATTTTGACCACGTACTCGTTGCGCAGCGGGTCGGCCTGGGGATAGGATGCCGGAGTGCGCTCGGGGTCGCTAACGATTTGCACCACACCGGTGCGATCGCGCAGGTCAAGGAAAATAACGCCCCCATGGTCGCGGCGGCGATCGACCCAGCCGAACAGGGTAACGGTGCTGCCAATGTCGCTGGCCCGCAGGGTGCCGCAGTAGTGGGTGCGCATAGTGAACTTAGCTTATTTTTCAAATTTCAAAACCTTCCCATTATCTAGGATAGTGGCTGAGCTTGAAACCTAAATTTTTGTGCAAGTTCCGCCAAAATTCAGCGCGTTAATTACGGGAGCGAAACGCATGGTCTGGGTGCAGTGTGGGCAGCAGTGGATCGCTAACGTGGAGGCGATCGTCTTTGACAAAGACGGCACCCTGGCTGACTCCCGGGGGCTGTTGCAGCGTACGGCCCTAGCGCGGGCGGAGGCCTGTGCCGCCGCTGTGGGGGCCGGCGACGGGCTCATTCAAGCACTGCTGGACTGCTTTGGGGTATCTGCCCACGCCATCGACCCCGACGGCCTAATGGCAGCGGGCACCCGTGAGGCCAATAAACAGGGCGCGGTAGCGGTATTAGCCCAGGCAGGGTATCCGGCTGACCAAGCCAGGGTGCTGGTGGCCGAGTGTTTTGCGGCGGTGAATGCCAAGCGCAATGGCAAGGCTGCCGACACGCCCCCCTTTGCGGGCACAGCGGCTATGCTGGAGCGGCTCTATAACAGTCCGGTCAAACTGGGGGTGCTGTCGTCAGACAGCCCGGCCTATGTCAAAGAATTTCTCAGCTACTACGACCTGATGCCCTGGGTGCACGAGTGGCGGGGTACGGGGCCAGGGGAGCCGCCCAAGCCAGATCCGGCACTGCTGCTGGAGGTGTGCGATCGCCTCCAGGTTGCCGTTAAGCACATCCTGGTAGTCGGCGACAGCTGGGCCGACTGTGCCCTGGCGGCCCAGGCCGGGGCCGCGGGGTTTGTGTCGGTATCAGAACCCTGGGGGCGATCGCCGGTGCCAGGGGCCAGCCTGGTGCTGGGCGATTGGGATGATTTGGCCGTGCTGGTGCCCGGTTCCCCAGATTTTAAACCGTTTACAATGCCTTGACATAGCGCAACGGAGGGCAATAGCTATGGTGACGTGGGTGCTGAAGGAATGGCAGGCGGCCGTTACCGCTCTGCTACAGGGGGAGACTATTCTGCTGTTGCGCAAGGGCGGCATTCGTGAGGCCAAGGGCCAGTTTTCGCTGGCGGCGCGCGAGGTGCTGCTGCTGCCCACCCAGGAGCATCAAAAAACCACGCTGCTCAAGGATGAGTTTCGGGCTTTGGCAGCAGAGGAAACGGCTCTCGACCCTGACCAGGTGCGCTTCGAGGGCTGGGCCACCATTACCCACGCCCTGCCCCTCAACGCCCAGAGCGAGGTCGAGCCCCTGCGGCCCTACCTGGTATGGAACGATCAATTTGTGGCCGAACGGCTGAACTGGCAGCCCGATCGCCCCCTCTACGGGCTGCTGCTGCGGGCCTATCGATTGAAGCAGCCGCTGCTGCTGCCGCGCCACAAGGGCTACGGCGGCTGCCGCTCGTGGGTGGAGATTGGCCAGGAGGTGGGAGTGGAGAACGGCACCCCAGCCCTAACGGAGGCAGAGTACCAGCAACAGGTCGAGGTTATTTTGGCGCAGCTGCCTGGGGTGACTCCTGTGGTGGTGGAGTAGGGGAAATCATCGCTTCTAGTGCGCCTTGCAGGTCGGCGGTGAGTTCGGCCACGGCCTGTTTACGGTTGGCTTTGTAGGCGGGCCAGCGATCGCTCACCCAGATCGGCTCCCCTACGGTGACCTGCGCCCGCAGGGGCCCGAGCTTGGGCCGCGGGAAAGGGTTTTCGCCCTGAATTAAGCAGACCGTGTCGCGCAAAATCATCACCGTTTCGGCAAAGCGCTCGACGGAGGGCCGCTGGCGCACGTACTGCCCGGTGACGGCGACAAAGCTCTCCACCAGGCGCATGTGCCACATGCGCAGGGAGGCTTCCTCGGCCTCGCGATCGGCCAGGCCCCGGCCAACGGCAGAGAGGGGCTGATCGGCAGCTAGGTCCTGGCGAAAGATGCGCTCCCACCCCGCCTGCTCGATGCGGCGGCAGCGGTCAATGAGGCTGCCCTTGGGCGACAGCTTGAAGTAGGTTTCGGCCACCTGAAGGGCGGCATTCATCAGGGCGTCCAAGCGATCGCCCAGGGCATTGGTAGGCAACTCCGGCTCGGGGCTGGGCTGGGGCAGAGCCATGCCGTAAACTCGGCTGTAGTAGCCCTCCATCAGGGTCAAGAGGTGTTCGCCCAGGGTGTAGAGCCGGTTGTAGCGGCGCTCCATCGCTGCGTCTGAGCTATCGCCTGGGGCGTAGTCAGCGGTGGGGGCGGGCAACCCATTCCCCTGCTCCAGGCGGTCGAGCCAGCGATCGAGTGCGGGCCAGGGCGGGGTGATATAGCGGTAGGAGATGCCCAGGGGCGCGATCGCCACCCGTTCTGCCCGCCCCTGGCTGAGCATGTCTTCTACGCACCAAAACCCCATCTGGGCCACCCCTGGCTCTAGGGGACTGACGATTTCGGTGTGGCCGTTGTTACCGCCCTCCGGTGCCGCCGCCAAGGGGAAAGACCCGTTGGCCAGGAGATTGCGGGCCGATCGCAGCCCCTGGCGATCGACCTTGCCCCGCTGAATGGGGGTGCCCCCCAGGCGGCTGTAGATCCACCCGACCCAATTGCCCGCCCACAGCGGAATGCCGCGATCGTAGATAAAGTGGGCGTGAATCGGGCGCTTGAGATCAATACCCAGCGCCCTAGCTCGCTGGGGCACCGCATACCACATCAAATGGGCCAAACAGTAGGAATCGAGCGGGCTGGGATGGCGAAAGGCCAGCAACAGCCGTGTTTCCTTGGCGCCAAAGGCTTGCAGTAAATGCACCAACGCGTCGGCATTGACCACATCCACCTGCCAAATCTGCTCGCGCCAGCGCATCCAGTGGGGCAGCCCCAGGCGGACTAGGGCCAACACCCGAGTATCTAGGGTCGGCGGAATAAAGCTCAGAGGCGGCTGGGCGCGGGTGGAGAGGTTGACCACGGGTTCCCCTAGGGGCGAGCACGGTGAGAACACCCCGATGATATAGCAGAAGCAGTAGCAGGCCCCCGGGCCACGGCAGGCAATTAAAGCCCTTCGGTAGATTTACGGATCAAACATAAAGCTTTTATAAGCAACCCCAGCCCCGGCATTGTGTAACCGGTACAAACCCAGTTTAATGGCAGGAGCCAAACCCGACTGGGCTAGGCACTAAGGAAAATCGTCGCGTGTAACTTTCCCATTCCCTAAGGAGTTTCTACAACGCTTTTGGCCAGTGGCCCAAGGCGCAGGTGCATAGACTGGGTCTACCTAACACCACAGTTACCACAGGAAAGGGGCTACGGCCCGGGCTGCTGCGGTTGGCGGGTGACCTGCTCTAGAGACGTAGTTAGTGGTAAAACGACGGTTCCTATGGTTTCTTCTCAGTTTTTTTCGACCAACACAGCGCAGCGATTCGCGAAGCGTTCGGGATCCAACTCGGAACGAGTATCCGTACCAGAATCGCCGGGCACTCTACCTAAGTGCCCCGACAGCAGCTCAGCAAATTCTTCCCCCTGGATTTTAGATACGCTCTTTTACAACCTGAGCTACGACCTAGAGCAAGTAGCCGATATCATCGATCCCATCTTGACGGCCCAGAACCACTGCTACCGCACTGACTGGTACGTGCAGGGCATTGTGGCCGAAGCGCGGGGGTTTATCAGCACCAATATCAATCCCGATCGCGCCATTCAGGTCACCCGGTGCGGCACCCGCTGGCTGCTAGGCCAAAGCGCTCACTGCACCGTTGCCATGCCCCAGCCCGGCATCGCTGACTGCCATGCGGCCCTCAACTTTGACCCACTGCGGGGGTTCTTTATCACCGACCTGGGGAGCATCGGCGGCACCTGGGTAAACGGTCGTCGCCTGGCCTCGGCCCAGCGCCATTACCTGCAAGACGGCGATCTGGTGAAGCTGGGCAGCCTGCGGTTTGAGTTCTTGCAGCAGCACTGTGCCCAGGCGATGGGGGACGACGACTAGCAGCGCTGGTAGCGCATACCCGGTAGCTGGGTCACCAGGCCCATCAGCTCCAGCTGCACCAGAATGGCCAGCACCTCACCGGTGGGCAGGGCGAGCTGCTGTACCAAAGCATCGAGGGAGATAGGGTCGTCGGTGATGGTGGCCAACACTTGGGCCATGGCCGGCGACAGGGGCGGTGGCGGCATGGGGTTACCGGTCGCGCGATCGCGCCTGCCCCCAGCACTGGGGTCGGCCAGTGGGTCTGGGCCGAGCTGGGGCAGCTGCCCCAGGGCAACAATCAACGTCATGTCGTTTAAAACCATCTGGGCACCCTGGTTAATCAACCCCAGACAGCCTTGGCTGTTGAGGTTATCCAACGACCCAGGCACGGCAAAGACATCGCGGCCATAGTCGTTGGCCAGTTGCGCCGTAATCAAGGCCCCCGATCGCACCGGGGCCTCGGTGACCACCACCGCCCGACTCAGCCCGGCAATAATTCGGTTGCGGCGCGGAAAGTGCGCTCGATCGGGCGGGGTGCCGTCGGGGTGCTCACTCAGCAACAGCCCACGGCGGGCAATGCGATCGTGCAGATCGCGGTTGACTGAGGGGTACACCTGGTCAACCCCCGTTCCCAGCACCGCCAGGGTGAGGCCATCGCTGTCTAGCGCTTGCTGGTGGGCATAGCGATCGACCCCCTTAGCTAAACCCGAAACCACAATTACATCGTGGCTCACCAGCTGCTGCACCAGGCGGCGAGTCCACCGCTGGCCGTAGTCTGAGGGGTTCCGGGTTCCTACGACCCCGACCGAGGGCATGATTTGCAGAGCGCTAGCCAACTCCGGGCGGCCTCGGTAGTACAGCAGCGGCGGCGGATCGGCAATTTCGTAGAGCAGCGCCGGGTAGTCAGCATCGGCGGGGGTCCAAAAGTTGGGGTGCTGCTGCTCGTGGCTGGCCAGCAAATCCACGGGTGAAACCGTCTGCCGGTACTCCACCAGACCAGACCCCAGGCCCAGGCCAATACCGTCCACCTCTAGCAGGTCAGCCCCACTGGCGCGCCAGGCGGCGGCTAGCGTGCCAAAGTGGCTGCACAGACGCTTCAATAACACTGGGCCCAAGCCCTTGGCCTGAGCCCAGGCCAACCAATACGCTCGTTCTGCCATGCCCGGCGGTAACTCAAAATGCTACCGCTCAGTGTGCCCCTCTGGGGACCGTTAGCTGCTATCGGCGGGCCCTGGGTAAGCGCTGGGTGCCGCCGCGTTTAAAGATATTGCCCAGGGGGAGCCGCCTCGGGTTGAGCTGGCGCAGGGAAGCCGGCAGCTCCAGGGTGGTGGTGGGTTCACCGCCGGGGGTAATCCACCAGGCCCGCAGGGTGCCGCCCGCCAACCCAGCCAGGGCTCCCAGCAAAATGCTGGGCACTATCCCATAGCCCAACAGCAAAAACAAAAACAAAAAGGTCAGCCAAATCTTAAACGCTGGTGGAATAATCTTATCGGCCACCGGTACGTCCTCTCTGAAGCGCTAGTCAGGCAGGGTAGAGCGCCTGGCTCCTTGCCTATGCCCCTACTATAGCGGCTAATTGCTGGGGCACCGCTTGGGTGGTGTCGATCGCCTCTACTAAGGGTTGCTCTGCCTCAGTAAAGGGCTCCATCTGCTGCCGCTGCAGCACCGCCACGGTGGCGTCGGCAATGTCACCAGCGCGATCGCGCACCCGCTGCTCCAGCACCGCCGGGGGGGCTGTGCAGTGCAAAATGGCTGCGGGCAGGCCGGTCGCCTGGATTGTTTCGAGGGCGGTCTGGCGGAGGGATTGGCGATCGTACTTGGCATCGAGAATAACCGGGTATCCCGCCTGGGCCAGGGCAATGCCCAGGGTGAGGAGGCGGTCGTAGGTTTTTTCCGTCATGGCCGGGGTGTAGAGGCTGTCGTCGCCCCGCTGGTCTAGGGGTACTCCCGCCAGATGCTTACGCACCGCATCGCTGCGCAGGTGAATAGCGTTGATTTGGCTAGCCAGCAGCCGGGCCGTGGTCGACTTACCCGACCCCGACAGTCCGGCCATTAAATACACCCTACCGTGGCGGGGCTGGCACACCGACCAGGCCAAACGGTAGTAGCCAGCGGCAGTCTCAGCGGCCTGGCGCTTAGTTTCTTCGTCCACCGAGGGGTCGTCGAGCAAAAACGACGTCACCTTAGCTCGCACGTAGGCCTGACGACTGATGTACAGGGGCAGCAGTTGCACCCCCTCCCAGTCGCCAGTGCGCTCAATGTAATGATTTAGAAACACCGTGGCCAGAGCGGCGCAGTCCTTCGACAGCAGATCCATGACCACAAAGCCCACGTCGTACATCACATCAACGTAGCGGAAGGGCTCGTTGAACTCAATGCAGTCAAACAGGTAGAGCTGGTTTTGCCAGCGGCACAGATTGTTGAGGTGCAAATCGCCGTGGCAGGCGCGAATCCAGTTTTGGGCCACCCGCCGCTCAAACAAATCGCCGTGGGCGGCAAAGAATTTGTCGGTGTAGGCCTTGGTCTCATCAAACTGGGTCTGGGTCTGAGGGCCACCGATATAGCCCTCGGTTTGGGCGTAGTTTTCGTCAAAGGCCTGGCGAATTTGCGCCACCGCCCCAAAGCTGCGAATGTGGTCGCTGGTTTCGGCCCCCAGGTGAAAGTCGGCCACCGCCGCCGCCAGATCGGCCATCAAGGCTTCGGTCAGTTCGCCGCGATCGTACAGAGCGCTGAGCAGCGTGTCTTGGGGAAACTGCACCATTTTGACGGCGTACTCTACGGGCGTGCCGCTGCCCAGCTGATAGGTTTCTCCGGCTTGGCCCAGGGTGACCACCTCCAGGTACAGCGCTCCAGCCCCGCGCTGGTTGAGCCGCAGTTCCTCTTGGCAAAAGTGGTGCCGCTGCTCCAGGGTGGAATAGTCTAAAAACCCAAAATTCACCGGCTTTTTCACCTTGTAGGCGTAGTCGCCGGTCAGCAGCACGTAGGACACGTGGGTTTGCAGCAGCCGAATCGGCTCGGCAACCGGGTGGGGGTAAAACCCCGGCTGACACATCTGCTGAATGAGTGCGGGAAGCACGGAAGCGGTCATAACCTACCTGAAGAAAACTGCCTAACACTATAAAGGGGCCAGGAACAACGCTCCTAGCCCCCAACAACCGGCGCTAACGCGCCGCAGCCTCGCCCAACCGACCCTATTCTGCCGCTGGCACCTCTGTGCCCGCAGTTACGGTCGACTCGCCCTCAGCATTGCGGCCCTGGAGAACCGTAGCAATGGTCTGGGTTTGGTCTCCAGCCACCACCGCGCCAGCGGGCAGCACCAGGTCGGCCACAGTCAACGAATCGCCGATGCCTAGATCAGTTACGTCTACGTCAATTCCTTCAGGAATGTCAATGGCTTTGCACTTAACGGTAACTTCGTTAACTTCGGTGTTGAGTACGCCGCCGTCGTTTTTAACGCCGGTAGGTTCGCCCACAAAGTTGAGCACCACGCCCACTTCCACTTCGTCCTGAGCCTTAACGGCAAAGAAGCTGAGGTGATAGACGGTGTTCTTCCAGGGGTGGACCTGTACTTCCCGCAGCAAGGCCTTGCCGTTCCA
>DASQNN010000004.1:0-2576 GCA_035644955.1 Nodosilinea sp.
GTAGGTGTGGGCAGCCCCTTCTGGGACAACCCAGGAGTTGCCAGGTTCTAGCACCACCATCTGACCTTCGAGGTGAAGTTCAGCCCGCCCCTCAATGACGTAGCCGATCGCCTCGTAGGGTCTTTGGGTTAGGGGTTTGGCTTCACCGGGCTGCTCGTTTTCCCACAGCCGCATGGCCAGCTTTTTGCTGAGGGCCAGATGCTTTTGCCCCATAGCACCGATGGGTGCCGTTTCGGAAGTGACTTTAATAACGGTCGTATCGCTCATGGTTTTATGATTCAACAGATTGATCAGGTCGAGCTGTAGGCTCAAATATCCAAAATCACAGGCCCAAAACTACCCATCTAGGCTCACAAATTGGGTGCTACTGAAGGGTGGTAAAACGGGATGTTCTGGACTAATTTGCCCAGAAAGATTAGCGAATTCCTGGGCCTAAACTTGTTGGGCTGGTTGGGCCTGAATTTTTCGCTTCAATCGCATCCTAATCAACCCAGTCCAGGGCAACATCTTTCCAATGAGGGAGCATTTTGCTGGCTCCAGTGCGATCGCCCCCGCGCCGAGTCCAGGGCTCAACCGCCGCCCCTCTAAGTCGTTAGACTGCTGAATGAAGCGAGCAGGATCAGCGTTTTGACCAGCCCACCGATCGAGCCAGCCCCACAGGCCCCAAACCCACAAGCCCCCGACTTACAGGCCCAAGCGATCGCGGTTCACCACCGCCTTTGTGCCGAGTATGGCTGTCCCATTCCCTATTTTCATACGCTCGATCCGATGAGCGAGCTGATCTCATCGCTGCTGTCCCACCGCACTAAAAACCGCGATTCTGGCCGCGCGTTTAAGCAGCTAGTGGCGCAGTTTCCCACCTGGGAAGCGGTACGGGATGCGCCAACGGCAGCGGTAGAAGCGGCGATCGCCCCCTGCACTTGGCCCGAGCAAAAAGCGCCCCGCATTCAGCAGGTGCTGCGCCTGATTGGTGAACTGACCCAGGGCGAATGGTCCCTCGACTTCCTTCAGGCTATGCCTGTACCCCAGGCGCGGGCCTGGCTAGAAGCCCTGCCGGGAGTTGGACCCAAGACCAGCGCGGCGGTGCTGTGTTTTAGTCGGCTGCGGGGGCGGGCCCTTCCCGTAGACAGCCACCACCACCGGGTCGCCCAGCGGCTGGGCCTGATTCCCAAAACCATGGCCGTAGGGCCGTCCCACGTTGCCCTAGAAGCACTGTTGCCCGCCGAGTGGGATGCCCAGCAGGTCTACGACAACCACGAAGTAATGATGCTGCACGGACAGCGGTGCTGCTACTACAAAAAACCCAGCTGCGATCGCTGTGTCGTCTTGAGTTTGTGTCCCTACGGACAAACCCTTTCGGCCGGAGTCCGCCCGCCCACCTGACCAGCGGGCTCCTGGTCGATCGCGGCTAGAGCATCCGTTCTTCCTGGGGTGGCAACGCGGAGCCGTCGAACACCTCCTCAACGCTGGGGGTGCTGGCCAGGCCAAACCCTTCCACCACCTGGTCGATGGTGGCGGCCAGGCGATCGGGGTCTACGCCGCCCAGGCCCATAGTGTCTACTTCGGGGCTGGTGTAGAGCCGCTCCACAGCGATCGCCATGCGCTCCGACTCAATGGCCACATCAAACAGCTCGTCATCGGCCATCTCAGTGACCACCTCTAGGGCCGCATCCGGGTCGGCCAGCGCTTCTTTTAGCCCGCGCAGGTAGGCCGCCACAAAGCTCTGCACCACCTCGGGGTTTTCTTCTAAAAAGTCTTTGCGCACAATCAGGGCATTGCCGTACAGATCTAGCCCGTGGTCGTTGTAGTAGAACACGTTGAGGTCTTCGGGGGGCAGCCCTAGCTTTTGGTGCAGCACCGGCAAACAGGAGATCGAAAAGCAGGAAATGCCGTCGGCGTTCCCCTGGGCCAGCAGGCTTTCCCGCAGCTGGGGTTCAACGTTGGTCCACTCGACGCTGTCGGGTGCGGCCCCGACTTCTTTGGCCAGCACCGGCCACAGACGCCGGGGGCCATCTCCAGCGGGAGCGGCCAGGTTAGCTCCTTCTAGGGTGGCGGGAGTATCGAAGTCAGAGTCAGCTTTGGTAACAATGGCGAAGGGCGATCGGTTGTACTTAACGGCTACCGCCACCAGCTGGTTGTCGGGGTTCTGCTCGTTGAACTCAATCATCGAGTACATGTCCCCTTCGCCGATGTCGTACTGCCCAGCGGCAATTTTGGTGATTGAGTCGGCCGACCCAAATCCCCGCTCGTAGGTCACATCCAGCCCTTCTTCGGCAAAGTAGCCCTTTTCTAAGGCAATGGCCAGGGGCGCGTCAACGGCCTGAAACAGCCAGGAGAGGGTGAATTTTACCGGGGTCAGCTCAGCAGCAGCGGGGGCGGCGGCCGTTTCCTCCGCAGTGGGGGAATCAGGGGTAGCCACATCACTGGCACCACCGCAGGCTACTAAACCCAGGGTGGCTGCCAGCAGCAAAGAACCCGCGATGGAACGAATCGGCATCATCATTCGGAACACTCCGTGACCAATTTGACCAAATCTAAAACGTGTTCTACATATAGTGGCTGTGTACCGACAAGAT
>DASQNN010000005.1:0-1779 GCA_035644955.1 Nodosilinea sp.
ACGATTCCTACTTTCCAGGCTTTGCCACCAACCCCACCTGGGAATGGGAAGATGCCCAGTTTGCCTACGCCGCCCCGGTCAACAGCCTTATTCTCAACCGCAATGCCGTGGCGGTGCAGGTAGCCCCAACCCAGGTGGGCAGCCCGCTGGCGGTGGTGTGGCCCCAGCCTCTGCCCACTGGTCCGCTGCCGGTGGCGAATCATTCCACCACCGTGGCGGCTGGAGCGCCTACGATTCCTTTAGCTCTCTGGCGCACAGGCGATTCGCCGACGGTGCGGGTAACGGGGCAGCTGGCCCAGGGCAGCAGTGCTCGCACGTTAAATTTGGCGGTGCTCAACCCAGCTCAGCAGTTTGCGGCGGCGATGGAGCAGGCGCTGCGGCGACAGTCGGTGCCGGTGGGGCAAACGGTGGTTAGCCAAAACTCGGCCCCCATCGCAGACCCAGAGCTGGCGGCGGTGGAGTCGCCGGAGGTGAGGGATCTGATGCTGGTAGCCAACCGCGACAGCGATAACCTCTACGCCGAGGCCCTGTTCAAAACCATGGGGGTAACGGCGGCGGGCAACATCACCGAGGGGGGTGACGTTGCTGAGGCAAGCCAGGCCGGCGGCGAAGCCGTCAAGGCGGCCCTGGCAGAAATGGGAGTGAATGCGGTGGCCCTGCGGCTGGCGGATGGTTCGGGGCTGTCGCGCCACAACTTGGTATCGCCGATTGCGCTAGCTCAGACCCTGCAGGTGATGACCACCCATCCCCAGGGGCGGGTTTTTCGAGAATCGCTGGCGATCGCGGGCCAGAGCGGCACCCTCAGCAATCGGCTGCGGGGCACGGCGCTGGAGGGGCGGTTACAGGGCAAGTCGGGGGCGCTGACCGGGAACGTGGCGCTGTCGGGCTACGTGCAACCGCCCAACTATGAGCCGCTGGTGTTTAGCATTGTGATTAACCACTCCAACCAGCACGCCAGCGTGCTGCGGCAAAAAATCGATGAGCTACTGCTGCTGGTCGCGCAGCTCAGACAGGGGTGTTAACGGTTAGGGGCAGCGAACTCCTATAGGAACGCATACAAGTCGTTCCTATGGGCCGAAAGGTTGGTGTGCGCCGGTTTGCGCTAGGGCTATGCCCTAGTGAGGATAGCAATTGGAAGAATCGGTGTGAAGATCGGTTCTTAGAGTAGGGATGGCCTTTGTTCCAGGCCAAGGCTGGGCTGGTGAGAGCTTTCGTCTATACTCGTTTCATTTCAGAACCGGTTTGGCGATCGCGGAAGGTGGGCAGCATGGTGACGACACAAAAGACGGCAACGCCGACAGAACCAGTATTTCAGGTGGATGATACCGCTGCGTTTCAGCGATTGCAGGCGGGGCTCCACGATCGCTGGCTGTCCACCGATGAGTTTGATACCCAGGAGCGGCATGTGGTGGTGGTGCCCTCCCTTAGCCTCGACCAGGAAGAGCTGCAAAAAATTGAGGGGGTCAACCACTACGAAGAGCGGCTGCTGTTTTCGCTGATTCGGCTGCGCAATCCCAACACGCATCTGGTCTACGTCACCTCGCAGCCGCTGCACCCCAGCATTATTGACTACTACCTAGAGCTGCTGCCCGGCATTCCCAGTTCCCACGCCCGCGATCGCCTCACCCTGTTTGCCGCCTACGACAGCTCCCGCAAACCCCTCAGCCAGAAGCTGCTGGAGCGGCCTCGCCTGCTTGAGCGCATTCGTAAGGCCGTAGACCCCCAGCGGGCCTACATGACCTGCTACAACTCCACCCGCTGGGAGCGCGATCTGGCCCT
>DASQNN010000006.1:0-5965 GCA_035644955.1 Nodosilinea sp.
GCCGCCCACGGCCTGGTACAGCTGAAGCTGAACGCTAAAGCCAAAGCGGCCGCCCGTGTAGGTGGTCCACATGCGGTCTACCACCCGCAGCACGCTGCACGGAAACAGGCGCACGGCGTCGGGGGTGAGGTCTTCGCGATCGGGCGTACCCGCCTCTTGCAGAATGACCCGCACGGTTTCTTCGTCGGCCTCTAGCAGTTTGCCGGTTTTGAGCAGCCGCTGGAGTGGTTGATAGCGCTCTACATCGGTTACCAGCGTCAGCGCATCCTCTAGGCGAGCAATGCGCTCTGTTAATCCCTGCTGAATAAAGCCTTCTACCCTGGCCTCTAGCGCCTCTAAGCGAGCGGCCAATTCAGCCTGCGACCCTTCCCCATCCATATTGACTCCTTTACGGATAATGTGAGCCCAGGCCCTGCCCTGAGCCGGTTGTAGGTTATAGCGATGGCATTGCGCTTAGGACACTGGCCCTTGCTACGGTTAAAACTGGGGCAGCGCAATGGCGTATAGCCATCGCTTCAAGGGTATCGCTCATGTCCTAACCGTTCTAGCGATGCTATAAGGCACAGCGTGCTATGGGCCTGGCCAACGCTATAAATTCTAGTCTTGGCCAAGCAGCAATGACAGCTCGCGCCTCTAGGCAGGGGTTTCTCCTTGCGACTTTTGGGGCGATCCCGGCTGGAACCGCAGGGGGGCTAAGGCCTCATCTTCCTGGGGGCTGCCCGCGCGATCGCCATTGCCCCAGCCAGCGGTGGGCATGGGCGGTGCCCCAGGGCCGCCCGGCATCACCCGTTCTGCCAACCCCTTGAGCACCACGTAGAGCACCGGCACCACCAGCAAACTGAGCACTGTGGCCACCAGCAGCCCGCCAAACACCGTGTAGCCCACCGCCCAGCGGCTGGCGCTGCCCGCCCCGGTGGCCACCAGCAGCGGAAAGAACCCCACCAGTGACGAAATGGCCGTCATGATAATGGGTCGAAAGCGCTGCTCGGCGGCGGCGATCGCGGCGGGCACCAGGCCCAACCCCTGGCTGCGGGCCTGGTTGGCGAACTCCACAATTAAAATGGCGTTTTTGCTGGCTAGACCAATTAGCATTACCAGACCCACCTGGGCGTAGATGTTGAGGTCTAGACCCCGCAGGAAGAGGAAGACCAGCGCCCCCAGCACCGCCAGCGGTACCGTCAGCAGAATGATGATGGGATCGATGTAGTTTTCGTACTGGGCGGCCAGCACCAGAAACACCACCAGCACCCCCAGGCCAAAGATAATGATGGCCAGACCGCCGGAGGCAATTTCTTCGCGGGCGGTGCCCTGCCAGGCCATGCCCACCACCGGCAGAGCCGCCTGGGCGTGGGCATCGGTCATATCCTGAATCAGCTGTCCAGAGCTGGCCCCCGGTGCCGGCATACCCTCCAGCTTGATCGATCGCAGCAGGTTGAAGTGGTTGATATTGGCCGGGCCCACCACTTCGCTGAGGGTGACGACTTCGCCCAGGGGCACCATGGTGCCCTGGCGCGATCGCACGTAGATGCTGCTGATATCGGACGGCTCGTTGCGAAACCCTTCATCGGCCTGCACGTAGACCCGGTAGTTGCGCCCGCCAAAGGTAAAGTCGTTGACGTAGCGCGACCCCAGGTAGGTGCCCACAGTGCCGAGGGCCTCATCAATGTCAACATCGAGGGCCTTGAGGCGATCGCGGTTGATGTCCACCTGCACCTGGGGCGAGCTGGCGGTGAACTGGGTAAACACCCCCATGGAGGCGGGCGACTGGTTGGCCAACCCCATAATTTCGTAGGTGTTGCCCAAAAACTGGTCAATGCTCATCTGGTTGCCGCTGCGGTCCTGTAGCTGCATCTCCAGCGCCCCAGTAGGGCTAAAGCCCGGCACCGGCGGGGCGTTAAAGGCAATCACCAGCGCCTCCTGAATGCCGGAGAGCGCCCCGTTGACCTGGGGCAACAGCCCCATCACCGTAGACTCGGGGGCGCGGCGGTCGGCCCAGGGGGCCAGGGTGGCAAAAAAGACCCCCCGGTTGGGCGACGGCCCCTCAAAGCCAAATCCCGACAGCATAAAGGTACTCTCTACCTCGGGAAACGCCGAGATGATTTCGTCGGCCTGGGCCATCACCCCCTTGGTGTACTCCAGCGACACCCCGTCGGGGGCCTGCACAATCCCCAAAAAGTAGCCCTGGTCCTCTTCTGGCACAAAGCCCGTGGGCACCACCCGCAGCATGGCCACCATCATGAGCAGCCCCACCGCAAACAGGGCCAGCACTGCGTAGCGCAGGCGAATCAGCACCCGCACCGCCTCCCGGTAGCGCTCAGTTATTCGCGTCAGCTGGCGGTTAAACCAGGTAAAGAACCCGGTCAGGAGGCCCTGCTGCTCCCCAGCCACCCTGGGCCGCAGCAGCAGCGCCGACATGGCGGGCGAAAAGGTTAAGGCGTTAAAGGTTGACACCAGCACCGTAAAGGCGATGGTGAGGGCAAACTGCTGGTAAATTTTGCCGGTGCTGCCCGGAAAAAACGCCACCGGAATAAACACCGCCATCAGCACCAGGGAGGTGGAAATGACCGCCCCGGAAAGCTCCTGCATGGCGTCGAGGGCGGCCAGACGGGGGCGCATGCCCTGGTCAATTTTGGCGGCGATCGCCTCCACAATCACAATGGCGTCGTCGACCACCAGGCCCGAGGCCAAAATGCAGCCAAACAGCGTCAGGGTGTTGATCGAAAAGCCAAAGGCCAGCAAAAAGGCCATTGCCCCAATCAGCGCCACCGGAATCGCGATCGCCGGCACAATGGTCGATCGCCAGTCCTGCAAAAACAAAAATAGAATCAGCAGCACCAGAGCGATCGCCATGATCAGCGTCGTCAGCACCTCCTTCAGCGACACCCGCACAAAGTCGGTGGTGTCAAACACCAGCTCGGCCCGGTACCCCGGTGGAAAGCTGGCCTGCAGCTCACCCATGCGATCGCGCACCGCCTGGGCCACCTCCAGGGCGTTGCTGCCCGGCAGCTGGTACACCAACAGACCCGCGGCCAGCTTGCCGCCGGTCTTGGCGTCAAAGCTGTAGTCTTGGGCCCCTAGTTCCGCCCGGCCGATCTCCCGCAGGCGCACCAGGTCGCCGTTTTCGCCCACCTTCACCACCAGGTTTTCAAACTCGCCTACCTCCTGCAGGCGACCGGGCAGCCGGACCGTGTACTGGTAGGCCTGATCGCTGGTGACCGGCGGTGCCCCCACCGAACCCCCTCCCACCTGCACATTTTGCTCCTGCAGGGCGGCCACCACATCGTTGGGGGTCAGCTGCTGACTGGCCAGGGCGGAGGGGTCTAGCCACAGACGCATGGCGTAGCGCCCGGCCCCAAACACCTCGGCGTTGCCCACGCCGTTGATCTGCTTCATCTCGTCGAGAATAAACAGATCGGCGTAGTTACTCAAAAACAGCGCATCGTAGCGATCGTCGTCGGTAAAGAAGCGGTACACCAGCAAAATACTGGGCGACTGGGCGTTTACGGTCACCCCCAGCTGGGTCACCTCTGGCGGCAGCTGCGGCTCGGCCCGGGCCACCCGGTTTTGCACATCTACCTGGGCAATATCCTTGTTGCGACCGGGCTGAAATACCACGTTAATGCTGCTCTGGCCGGTGTTGGTGCTGCTGGAGGTGATAAACTCCATCCCCTCGACGCCGTTGATCTCGCGCTCTAGCACCGTAGTGACGTTGCTTTCGACGGTTTCGGCATTGGCCCCGGTGTAGTTGGCCGCCACCTGAATCTGCAGGGGTGCGATCTCGGGCAGTTGCTCAATGGGCAGCAGCGGAATCGCCACCGCCCCCGCCAGCACAATCAGCAGGGTGCAGACGGTGGTTAAGACTGGGCGACGAATGAAGTTATCGGCAATGGAGAACAGCGCCATGGGTGGGATACCGGGGGCTTAGGGGGTAATGAGGGGCGCGATTCCGGCTGGAATCGCGTTGCGAATCACGCCACGCAGACGCACAAACCATAGCAAAATCGCTAAGCGCACCGCCTAGGGGGCTGCCGAAGTCGGGGCCTCGGGGGCAATGGGGCTGCCGTCTTGCAACTGCAAAATATTGGTCACAATCACATCATCACCAGCTTTTAGGCCGTCAATCACCTGGTAGTTATTACCCTGAATTTGCCCCAGCTGCACCGGTCGCTGGGAGGCCACCTGGAGGGTTTGGCCATTCTCCTGGGGCTGGTTGGCGGCCACAAACACAAAGCTTTGGCCGGCGATACGAGTTACCGCTACCGTGGGCACCAGCAGCGTTGCGGTGGTGCTCCAGATCAGTCGGGCGCGCACAAACTGACCGTCGCGCAAGTTGCCTGCCTCGTTGGGGAAGCGGGCCTTGACTAAAATAGACTGCCCGGTGCCGTCCACCTCCGGTGAAACAAAGCTGATGCGGCCCGTGGCCAGCGGTGCCCCCGTATCGGGGCTGAGCAGCTCTACCGGAATGCCCGTTCGCAGCTGGCTTGAGCGGGTGGTCGGCACCTGAATGCGCAAAAACAGCTCGCTATTTTGGGTAATAGTGGCCAGGGTATCGCCCGCCTCTACGTAGTCGCCCACCCGGAGAGAAACATCCCCCACGATGCCTGCCACCGGAGCGATAACCTGTTTAAAACCCAGATCGGCCTGGCTCACACTGGCCTGGGCCTGGGCCTGGTTAAAGGTCGAGAGCGCCTGCTGAAGCTGGGCCTGGGCCGCACGCACGCTGTCCTCGGCCTGGCGCTGGGCCGCCTGGGCCACAGTGAGCTGGTTTTGGGCGTTGTCTAGGTCTTGGCGACTCAGCGCCCCCGCCGCCACCAGCCGCTCGGCCCGCCGAAACTCTACCAGGGCTAGCTCTACGTCGGCCTGGGTGCGGGTCACCTGGGCCTGGGCCGCCTCCACCTGGGCTTGGGCCGCATCGCGACCAAAACCGGCGGCCTGGGCGGCCGACTGGGCGGCGGTCACCTCCGACTGAGTCTGGTCGGGGCTGAGCTGTACCACCGGCTGGCCTGGGCTAACGGCACTGCCCGAGCTGACCAAAACCTGAGTCACCCGACCCGCCACCTCAGGTCTCAGTTCGACACGCTGCTCGGCTTCTAAGGCGCCGACAAAGTCAGAGCCCTCTTCAAAGGTGCCAGGCTGGAGCTCTTGTACCCGTACCGGAACGGCTTGAGGACCCATCATCGCGGCGTCAGGAGCCGGACGGCCACAGGCCGCTACGGCCAACGACAGGGTAAGGGCAGCCCCCAAAGCCTGACGCGATCGGCGCATGTTCACTGGCAGCATGGGATAGCTAGACTTTGATTGCACGTTAGACATTCAGATGCCATTGCTTTATGGTAGTTCGGAGAATCTAAAGTCGTGGTCGGCGGCCTCAGTGACGATTCGTTGTCTTCAACTCGTATCTTCAACTCGGTCGTAAATAGCTGTTGTATTACTTCGATAAACCCAGGGCCTCTCGCTCGCCGAGGTAGAGCCTTACCATGTCTATCAGAATGCGGGCCTGGTCACGAAACGAGCAGTTCTGCGGCTCATAGATGCGGTGCAGCAAAATACCATCCACCACACAACTTAAAAAGCCTATCAGTTTTGGATCATCCAAGCCTAGCAAGGCGGCTACCTGCTGCTCACTTTCTCGCCAAACCCCGTGAAATATCTCGGTCGGCGCACCGCATTCTCGGTGCTGGTGTTGATAAAACTCGATCCAAATCAGCGTTTGCTTGCTTAAAAAGTCTTCGTTTTGAGCCACATACTCCAGGGCCGCTTCTACCCGCCCAAGCACGGATGGTTGCTGGCTAGCAGCGGCGATCGCATTTTCAATATCGCGCAACGTGGTCTCCCGCACCAGTTGTTCAAATAACCCTTCTTTGCTGGGAAAATAGTGGTAGAGCGTGCCGGTCGATACCCCTAGCTCCTGGGCAATCTGCCGCATCGTCAGCGCAGCATAGCCCTTTTCCGCAAATAGCTCAAA
>DASQNN010000007.1:0-9478 GCA_035644955.1 Nodosilinea sp.
GGGCCAGGTCAAACGTCGTAAAAAAATAGCATTACTCCAGGAATTTGCCACCAGGGCCCTGTAGATCAAGACAAGCCATCATAGCGCCATCCCCCTGGACCCAGGGCCATCTAGCCGGAGTTTGTTAACAACCTGCCCCCCAATCTCCAAGCTGCGCCCGGCAAGCTACCGTGAGAGAAGATTACCCCTACCGCCCGTGACCCAGGCTGTGACCCAGGAATTTCAAATTTCGATTACCCCCGTAGTGGGGGCAGACACCTACTGGCTGCGTACCGAAGACGTTGCCAGCGGGGTACCCCTGGCCGAAACCCAGGTCACCTGGCCCCTAGAGACCTGGCTGGCCCAGGCCGAGGCGCTGTTTCAAGATCCGCTGCACGCCCTGCTGGCTGCGCCCGCTGCTGCCCCTCGCTCCGGCGGTTTCCAAACCGGCAGTTCTGGGCCAGACAGTTCTGGGCTCGACAATCCCTGGACGCAGCTGGGCCAGGCCCTTTACCAGGGCCTGTTTCAGGGGCGCATTCGCGACAGCTGGGTAGCCGCTCAGAGCGTAGCCCAAAACCGCCGCCAGCCCCTGCGCCTGCGCTTGGGGTTCAAAGATAGCCGGGTGCAGCGTCTGCCCTGGGAACTGCTCTACGGCGACGATCGCCCCCTGGCCACCGGCCTCGATGTCACGCTGTGCCGCTACTACCAGAGCCAGGCCTTCACCGATCTGGCCGCTATGGCTCCCCTGGCTCCGGCCAGCGTTCCCCTGCAGGTGCTGGTGGTCATCGCCGCCCCCGACGATCAGGAGCGGCTGGCCCTGCGCCAGGAAGTGCAGAACCTGATGGCCAATCTCCAGACCGCCGACTCGGAGCACCTAGCTCTGGCGATCACTATGTTGGAGCAGCCGGGGCGGCCTGAGCTGGTGCAGGCCCTAGAGCAAGGCAACTTTCAGGTTTTGCACTACGCCGGCCACAGCGACGCGGGCGAAACCGGCGGCGACTTGTTTTTGGTCAATCGCCAAACCGGCCTCACCGAACGGCTTAGCGGCGAAGACCTGGCCGGGCTGCTGGTCAACAACGGCATTCGGCTGGCGGTGTTTAACTCCTGCCGGGGCGCCTACACCCCCCAGGACGATGCCCAGGCGGGCTGGCGCGACCAAAACCTGGTGCAGGCCCTGGTCAACCGGGGGGTGCCGGGGGTGATCGCCATGGCCGATCGCATTCCCGACGATGTGGCCCTCACCTTTACCCAGCTGCTGTACCGCAACCTGCACCAGGGGCACCCCATCGACCTCTGCCTCAGCCGGGTGCGCCAGGGGCTGATGTCGGCCTACGGCTCAAACCAGCCCTTCTGGATGCTGCCCCTGCTCTACCTGCGGCCCGATTTCGACGGCTACCTCTACGCCGGCGATCGCCCCGGTGCCGCCCTGGTCGATGCTGACCTCAGCGAGGTCGCCCTGCTGCTGCCCGACTACAGCACCGACCCAGATATCTCTGGTCTGGCCGCAGAAATGCTGACCCGCCAGGCCGCCGATCTGCCCAGCGATTCCACCGCACCGCACCTCTACGATTGGCTGCAGGACGGCGCTCCCCCCGAGCCCGATGCCGCCGTGGCCCAACTGGTGCAGCAGCTCTCCCAGCCATCGGCTCCCGCCGACGAACTGCCCCTAGCCGCCGACCCCGCCGAAGACCTGCGGCCCCAGACCGAGGTGGCTGCCCAAGCGGTGCCTTTACCGCCCAGCCCACCCGCCGTCCCGGTTGCAGATGGCATCGCGGCCAAGACCTTTGCCCCTCAGCACCGCTGGTCTGTGCCTCCTAACCTGCTGGTGTGGGGCAGCCTTAGCCTGGCTGGGCTAGGGGCCGTGCTGGGACTGACTATCACCACCCTGTCAACGCTTAACCGCCCCACCCAACCCGCCACGGTTGAGCCTTCGGTAGCCAGCGATGGGCTAGCTCAGCCCGGCTCCGACCCAGCCCTGCTCTCCAGCGCCATCAGTGCTCTGGCCCTCGATCGCACCGCCACCGCCAGCCCCCTCCTTGAGCAGCTTTTAGACCGCAACGACCTTTCCGCGGTCGCATCGGCCCTGGCCACCCTGGCTGAGCCCCAGCTGCAAGACCCCGATATAGCCTACGTTCGCGGTCGCCTGGCCTGGCAGCAAATGGTCAGCGACCCCGCCGCTGGCACCAGCGCCAGCGACGCTATGCGGGCCTGGCTGGAGGCTACCCAAGGCCGACCCGACTTTCTCAAAGCCTGGGTTGGCCTGGGCTTTGCCCACTATGCCCTGGGCGACTACGGGGAAGCCATTCAGGCCTGGGAGCGGGCGATCGCTCTAGATCAGGCCCAGCGCCGTGACATTGACCCAGCGGCAGGCCCCCAGGTTGCAGCCAACGTTACCATCAATGCCTACGCCGGTTTAGCCATGGCCTATCAAAAAGAAAGCGACATTACCGTCCTGCCCGAGGAGCGGGCACCCTTTCAGCAGCAGGCCTACAGCTACTACACCCAAGTTCTCACCCTCGACCCCACCCTGGTCAACCCCAACACCCTGGCGCTCAACTGGCTGTGGTCACCGCCGCTGATTGCCGACTGGCAAACCACTGTAGGGGAGATGGCGATCAGCGGCGGCAGCGCTTTACCAGTCGGCAAAAACTAGGCCCCTTGGGGTTTAAGGCAGAGTGTTAGCATTGGAGAACTACTGAGATTTGTCCATGCCCAGCACCCTAGCGATTCTCGCCCACCCCACCCAGGCCGCCCCCATTCTGGACTGGCTCTCGAAGCACGAGCAGGTGTTGACCCACTTTCAGATCATGGCCCCGGCCGAAATAGCCGCAGACATTCAGCAAAGTGGGGAACCCGACACCATAGATCTGGTCACCCTCAAAAAATCTAGCCAGGGGGGCGACATCGAACTAGCCGCCCATATTCTGGCGGGGGATGTGGCAGGAGTGATCTTTTTTGCTGATCCTGAGGCGATCGCAACCGGTTTTCCCAGCTTTACCCTGGTGCTGCGGGCCTGCCAAATTCAGGGTATTCCCATCGCCCTCAATGAAGTGTCGGCCACGCTGCTGCTGCGCGGCATTGCCGAAAGCCAAATCGCCTACCTAATCTTCAACCCTATATCGGGGCAGGGCAACCCCAACACCGATCTAGCTCTGATTAAAGAGGTGCTAGAGCCGCAGATTATGGTCAACGTGACTATGACCAGTCCCGATGTTGACCCGGCCGACCAGGCGCGAGACATCATCGACCACATTCGCTCCAAAAACGAGCACGACATGGGCCGCAGCCTGATTATTGCCTCTGGGGGCGACGGCACTGTGTCGGCGGTAGCTGGGGCCACCATGGACACCGGCATTCCCCTGGGCGTTATTCCTCGGGGCACTGCCAACGCCTTTTCGGTGGGGCTGGGCATCCCTACCGACCTACGGGGTGCCTGCCAAACCATTTTGGCGGGCAACACCCATATCATCGACGCCGCCCGCTGCAACGACATTCCCATGATTTTGCTGGCTGGGTTAGGGTTTGAGGCCGGCATGGTCGATGGTGCCACCCGTCAGCTCAAAAATGATCTGGGTAACCTGGCCTACGTACTCTCTGGAGTGCGACAGCTTGCTGCCGCCGAACCCTTTTGCGCCACCCTCGAAATCGACGGCGAAATCTCTACCGTCACCACCAACGCCATTACGGTGGCCAACGTGGCTCCCCCCACCTCAGTACTGGCCCAGGGCATGGGCGAGGTGATTCCCGATGACGGTCTGCTAGAAGTCACCATTGCTACCAGCACCACCCGCCTCCAGAGCTTCAATGCCCTGGCTTCCCTGATGGCCGCCGCCGCCTGGGGCAACCCCACCCAGCGGGACGACATTACCTGCCTGCGCACCCACCGCATCAAAATCACCACCGACCCACCGCAAAAGCTGGTGATCGACGGCGAAATTTTAGAGGCTAACCCCATGGAGTTTGAATGCCTGCCCCAGGCGCTGACGGTGTTTGCACCGCTCCAAACGGGTTAGGGTTAGCCCTAGCCCTGCGCCTGCCCACCGCCAAACCAGCAGAGCTCTACCCCTCTGGACCTGTCGCGTTCAATCAGTGGCTGTTCAAGCAGCAGGTGTTCCATTAGCAGGCGCTAGGGCTGCTCCCGACTTAGCCCCCTTAACGGTGCCGATTGAGAGGGAGGCTGTGGGGCCAAGGCTATAGCGATCGACACCTATCGACGCTGCTGAAGTCTGCCAACGTGCCGACTAAGGTGACGTTATTAAATGAAATTTAAGGGCTAGGGTGTCGCTCGGGCCGGTATTCTCTCAGCCAGCAGCGCTCTAGGTAGCGCACCTGGTGCAAGTACCAAAACCGCCAGGGGTTAAGAACAGTTTTATAATTACGACAAAAAACAGGTTGGTGAAGATAGGACCAGATGGGAAACTGCATTGTTCTAAATAGGGTTGATCAATAGTGACGAAGCTAATAGCTTTCGCTCAAGGGCTTATTTCAGGGCAACATAGCAGTCGGCCGGGGCTGCTTATTCAGTATAGGCAAATGAAAAAAGAGACCCAACATTGGGTCTCTCAGATAGACAAATATTTAATAATCGAACACAGAATTTAGGTTGGTGTCAGCAACGTTGCCAACGTTGATAGCGTTAACAGCCCAAGCCCGGCAGGGCTATAGAGCTATTAGAAATGGAGCTGACGGGAGTCGAACCCGTGTCCGCTTTGATTATTAACACACCACTCATTCACAGGCTTAGCCCCTCTAACCCTCGGGGCCGGAACCGCCACTTATCCCGGACGGCGGGATTCTCTGACTGAGTCTTAGTTGATGGATCCACCAGAGGAGATTCATCAAAGCATCCGTTGGGGTTTGTCCATAGCTCTTAACGGAGTCGAACTATGAACGCTCGCTAACTAAGTTAGATCTAAACGAGGTTTAGACTAGGCGGCAACAGGTGCAGCTTTACGAGCAAAAGGAACGATAGTGTTCGCAGTTACGTTTGTTTTGAGCCTTGATTTGCGAGAGTGGACTCCCTCTCGGCCTGTATCACAGCGTGACTTTCGTCAAAACGTCGAAACCGTTACAGCCCCCCAGGTTGAACTTACGTTCATTATAGATCATTGCTTTGGGGGTTGGGGCTTTGGGGTTGGATGAGGTCATCCCCTGTGCCCCTTCTGTTGACTGCCGGGAAGGCTGAGCGTGGCGATCGCGTTGACGCCAGCCATAAATCAAGCGGCTCTCCTAGCCCCAAGCCTCGCCAGTAGAAATCCCTTATGCTAGCAATAACCTTTCGTAAACTCGATGGTGTAGTCATCAAAGTATAATAATTACTTAATTGTTCTGTTTGCGGCGGGGGTTGCCCATCGGCAGCATGCGCCAAGGCAGGCTCGATTAATAATCGAATTTCATAGTCATATCCAGCGTTTTGCCCCCCTGGGCGACTGTTTGCAGCAATAAGGACTTTTAACCTCTATGACCACGACCAACGACTCTAGCAACGGTAGCGCCGATACTCCTGAGAAGGAACCCACCGCCAGTCGGTCTACGCGAGGCGGCCGTAAGCGCGCCGCCGCAGCTGGCGGCGATATTGTGAAAGCTGCCCTTAACACCTACGACGTCATGGTGCTGGCTGACAACACCCGCGTTGTCGAAACCGACAGCCTGCCCAACCACCGCCCCATTGCCCTTGGCACCTTTGAGATTGTGGGCGCGCTCGATCGCGCTGGCACTCGCCCCATTGGCGCTAATACTTTCGAGATTTCCACCACTGACACGTTACCCGGTCACCGCCCGGTTGCTGTCAGTCACCTGCACATTGCCGATATTCACACGCTGCCTGGCGATCGCCCCATTGCCAACAACGACGATGTGGATCCTCCCACCTCTATTCTGATGGGCTACCTCGACTAAGAGATTCCGAGAGACCGGGTTCTTTCGGTAGTGGCAACGCTTGGCTTGCTGCCCCAACAAATCCGGTCTCTGTAGATCTCCTCAACCGCTTTCCAACAAAAAAGCTCCTCTAGCTAGGGGAGCTTTTTTGTTGCTTAATCTCAGGGCTAGATATCTGAGGGCAATCAGACGATTCCCGTTGACCCAGCAGACATCCGACCTTTAGGTGAAATCATCTATACAGCATCTACAGCAGCGGGTGCGGCAGCAGCAGCGGGATAAACGCTGACTTTTTTGCCGTTCTTGCCGCGACGCTCAAAGGTGACAACGCCGTCTACTAGTGCAAACAGGGTGTCGTCGCCGCCGCGACCCACGTTTTCGCCGGGGTGAATTTTGGTGCCCCGCTGCCGCATCAGAATGTTGCCAGCGCGCACGGCTTCGCCACCGTAGCGCTTCACGCCCAAGCGCTTAGCGTTTGAGTCGCGTCCGTTACGAGTACTACCTGTACCTTTCTTGTGAGCCATAGCGGTGTCGTCCTTACCTACTTACTGCTTAACTTAGCGCGAGATGGGGAGGCTTAGCTATTCAACCTCAGCCTCAGCCTCGGCAGCGGCTGCCGGGGTAGCCTGAGCGGTGGCGGCTTCTCCCGCGATCGCGGTGCCGTTCATCTCGATGGAGTTGATCATCACTCGGGTGAGTTCTTGGCGGTGGCCCTGCTTTTTGCGGGTTTTCTTTTTGGGCTGCATCTTATAGACGATGACCTTGCGACCCCGCAGGTGGCTCACCACGCTGCCCGTCACCACTGCCCCTTCTACCACGGGCTGGCCCACCACCGATTCGCCGTCATTGTTCACAAACAGCACCCGATCGAGGGTGACCTGGTCGTCTACGTCTAGGGCTAGGCGGTCAAGATCGTAGAAGCGGCCCGGCTCTACCCGCAGCTGCTTTCCACTGGCTTCAACAATTGCGTACGTCATTTTTTACCTCATAACCGCCGTACAGGTGCCAACTGACCCCAGGGCTGGGGCTCCACGGGTGGAGGCGTTAGCCTTAGGAACCTGATCCGAGCGCATAAACACAGTCTTCCATTATTCCAATTGGGTTCCTGCTCTGTCAAGGGGTTAGAGAAATCAGCCGTTTCATCCTGATGGCGTGGGGTTTGGTGTGGAAAAGAAACTGGGATTTCTACACAGGGCGCGAGTTATGGATGTTTGGCTTTTGGCGGCTCAGCTCATGTTTAGCGGCGCGACTAACCCACCGGGGGAATGGGCAGCGGTCCCCGATGCGATCGCGGTGCTGCCGCCCGAGCCAGAAGCAGAAGGTTGTGAGCCATCTGCCCCAGCGGGCGCCCAGGCAAATCCTTGCCCCAGGGACCGCAGCCGAGCGGTGATGGCCCCAGCAGATTCCCCCCGCGCCCCCTCTACTCGCGCCCCCTCCATGGGGGCGGCTGTCGACCGCTGGCCGACCCCCGCCCAGGTAATGACGCCCAGCCGTCGGCCCTCGTTACCGCTGGGCAGTACCCACCTCAAACCGGTCACGGGCTCACAGCTTTATCAATTTCGCGCGGCTGCCCTGGAGGCCGGGGAGCTGTACGCCCAGGCGGTACCCTATCGGTACGTCAACCAGTGGCAGCGGGCCTTTATTAACCCCACCCACAGCGACTGGCAAAGGCTGCTGGCGGCGGAGGCGACGACTATGGCCCAGCGCCAGGGGCAGGCCCCGCTGGCGGTCATGGTGGGCGACTCCTTAGCCCTGTGGCTACCCGTAGACGAGTTTCCCCCCAACCAACTCTGGCTCAACCAAAGCATCTCCGGCGAAACCACCGCCCACATGCTCCAGCGGCTGCACTACTTTGCCGCCACCCAGCCCCAAACCATTCACGTGATGGCCGGCATCAACGACCTCAAAAACGGTGTGCCCGAGGCCGAGGTGCTCGACAACCTGTACCAGATGATGGCCCGTCTGAAACAGCAGCATCCCCAGGCGCAGCTGGTGGTCTACTCTATTTTGCCGACGCGGATCAGGGAGTTGCCGAGCGATCGCATTCAGCGGGTCAATCAGCGCCTGGCCACCCTGGCGATGCACCAGGGGGCAACCTTTGTCGATCTGCATCCGGCCTTTAGCGATAGCCAGGGTTTGCTGCGGTTAGACCTGACCACCGATGGGCTGCACCTCAGTCCCCTGGGGTACAGTCTGTGGCAGACGGCTTTGGCTAGCCATTGAGGGTGCCATTGATAGTATTGGAGGGCGATCCCCGGCAAAGTGATTGAGGTCAAGGCGGCATCTTTGACCAAATTTATGGGCTAGGGCCGCGCCATAATAGGATCAACTATTGCCCTTTGCCCGAGCGAATACCCGTGCCTAAGCGATCTGCCAAACCCAAGCTGGGACGACTGGAAAAACTCGACCCCACCGACTATTGGCAGACCCAGGCCGAATTTCAGCAGTGGCTGACGGATGATGAAACCCTGGAGTTGCTCGGCGAAGCCGCCGGGCTAGAGCTGACGCTGCCTGAGGCGAGCCAGCCGGAAGACTACGCCCTGCTGATGGATGCCGATAGCGAGGAGCCAGTGCTGATAGCGGCTCACCTGGGCTCGACCGCGCCGGCTGACCTGGGCCAGCTGCTGGCCTGGGCGGCTGACGCAGAGGCAGCAACCGTGCTGTGGGTGGCTCCCGACTTCTCCGATGAAGCGGCGTTGACCCTCGACTGGCTTCACCAGATCAGCGAGGTGACGTTTTTAGGCCTGACTGTGGAGCTGTGGAGCATCGGCAAAGCCGCCATGGCCGCCAACTTTATTCCCACCTGTGGGGCGGTGGAAGACGGCGATACCGACCCGGAGGGTGAGGAAGCTGAGGCTGAAGCCCCGGAGGAAGCAATCCCCCCCGAACCCGAACCCCTGACCGCACTTCAGCAGGAAAATTTGGACTTCTGGAGCGGCCTCTGCGATCGCCTGGATCGCCAGGGCAGCCTGGTCAAGCCTGGTTCGCCTTCTACCGAGGCAACGATGGGGTTTGCCATTGCCCGGGCCGGGTTTCGCCTCAACGCCATTCTCGATCGCGACCACAGCTGCCTCTATACGGAGCTGCTGCTTTCAGGCATTGATGCCGAGCCCCACTTTTATCTGCTGGCCCAGGAGCGCGAGGTCATTGCCGATGACATCGGCCTGCCCCTGATCTGGGACGGCAGCGGGGATCAGGCCTGTATGGTGGCCAGTGCCCTGGCGGAGGTGGACCTGGGCGATCGCGATCGCTGGCCTGAGTACCAGGCCTGGTTTTGCGACTGCCTAGAGCGCTTCTATGAAGCTTTCTTTGACCGCATTAAACGGGTCGATGCCGCCGCCTACCAGCCGCTGCCGCGATCGCGGCGCGAGGCCTATACAGAAGCGTTGATTTTGCCGGCTCAGCCTTAGAACTGCTGGAGGGGATGGCTATGGCGGTAGAGGCGGCGGATTGTCCCTGTGGTCGGGGAGAGGTCTATGCTGACTGTTGTCAGCCCTATCTGGTTGGCAAGGCCGCAGCGCCCACGGCAGAGGCGCTGATGCGATCGCGCTACACCGCCTACCACCAGGGCCACATTGACTACCTGATTGCCACTCACCACCCGACCCAGCGGTATGGGGGC
>DASQNN010000008.1:0-3721 GCA_035644955.1 Nodosilinea sp.
CGGGCCTTTTCCTTCATTTACAGGCACCTTATTATCGGGCTAGGACAGCAACGCGCTATAAGACTTCTGTCGATCGGGAGTGTGGAGTCGATGACCCAGCCAAGCTATGACCCAGCCCAAGAGCAAGAGCTGTTCTGGCAGCGGGGCGATCGCTATTACTGGTGCTCCCTGCGGCAGAACCTATTCGGCGAGTGGGTCTTGCTGCGCAGGTGGGGTGGCCGCCGAACAGGTAAGGGTGGTCAGCGTGAAACCCTGTGCGCTGACCTTGAGGAGGGTGATCGGCTGATTCAGGATATTCTCAAACGCCGTCGACATCGGGGGTATGTGTTGGTTAGATAGGGCGGCTCTTAGTTTTCTATGACTTGGAGTCCTTGTCATGACAGGGATTGAAGGCAAACTGGGTTTGAGACAAGATTTGTATATGTCTAGACTTAAATATGTCTATGTACCAAAGCATATTTAAGTCTAGACATACAGACATATTGATGTCTTGTTGTCTAGGCGCTACTCTCAAGGCGCTGTTGTGGGATTAGCCCTGTGAAAATCTGTTCAGCGATTTCCTTGTCAGGGGGGCAGGGAAAAACGACCACGGTATTTTTTACCGCGCTGCTACTGGCTCGGCAGGGCAAGAAGGTATTGGCCGTGGATGCCGACCCCCAGGCCAACCTGACCTTTTACCTGGGTCACGAGGTGCAGCCCGACGAGCCCAGCCTGTTTGAGGTGCTGACTAAGCAGGTGGAGGTCGAGGATGGGGTCTATGGCACCCAGTATGAAAACCTGTTTGTGATGCCTGCCGATCGTGGCCTGTTCAAGGTCAGCGACTTCCTGAGCAGCAGCGGAGCGGGGGCCTTTATCCTGAAGCAGCGACTGCGCAAGATTCGCGACATGTTCGACGTGGTGCTGATTGATGTGCAGCCGTCGCGATCGCAGATCTGCCTCTCCGCCGTTGGGGCCTCTGATTATGTGCTAATTCCGGTAGAGGCCAATGTGAAGGGGGTTAACTCTCTGGTGGACACCCTGGATTTTTTGAACGAGCAGGCTGAGCTGGAGGCCTTCACTGGATCGGTGTTGGGAATTGTGCCCTTTCGCGATCGCTGGGTGGGCAATACCCAAACCCTGGAGGGGCGGCAGAATATCGCCGCCATGAAGGAGTTCGCCGGGGATGCCCCCATCCTGGCCTCCATCCGTGAGTCGGAGAAGTTTAAGAATGCCATCCGCCAGGGGCATCTGCTCAGCGACCTGGGCCAGCCCGACCTACAGTACCCCTTCGAGCAAATTGTGGAGGCCCTTTACCCATGAGTGATGCCCTAGACCGACTCAAACAGCGGCAGCGCCCCAAGGTTACTCCTCGCGATGCCTCTCTGGCCTCAAGGCCTCAAGATGTCCAAGTATCCAGACATGCAGATGTGTGGACATCTGGACATAAAGACATACAGACTTCTGGGCATACGGAAACTGAAAGAGTTAAGGATGCCGCTCCGGCAGAGCTTTCCGGCGTGGATGAGTCTAGACATACAGATACTCAGATGTCTGAACCCCTCGGTAGCGAGAGAGTGGCAGAGGTGTCTAGACATATAGATATACAGGCGTCTAGACCTCTAGATGACGAGCCGCTGACAAAGCGCAGCACCTTTCGCCTAGACGCCGACTTGATCGAACGGCTGCACAATTTTTGTCGGCACCAGGGGCTAAGCCGCGAAGTGCTGATCGAGGCTATGTACGAGTACATGGAGGCCAACCCTGAGGCATTGGCCCAGGTAGTGGAAAACGCCAGCCAAAAGCATGACCACCGGCAGCAGTTGGCTAACCGCAAGCGAGCCGAGGCGATGATGAGCAAGTTTGGTCGAGATGTTTGATGCCTGGTGTTAGACAACTTGGGCGAGGGGTGACAGCACGCTGTGGAGCGAACTTGAGATAATGCAGTTACAACGGCGTTTTTCGTTGGAGGCTAAGACACCATGACCGTCACAACTACTCGCATGGGTCTGGAAGACTTTTTTGCCTACACCAGCGACCGGGACACCCTCTACGAACTAGAAGACGGGGAACTGTTTGAAATGCCGCTAGAGAGCGACTTAAACCAGCGCATTGCCTCGTTTTTGTTTGCCTATTTCTTGCGGCAGGGCATTGATCCCGATCGCCTGCGGACGAAAACAGAGATTGCTGTCATGGGGGTACGCACCACCGTGCGGGTGCCCGATTTGCTGGTGCTGTCAGAGGAACTGGCAACGGCCCTGGAAGGAGCGACCCGTGCCACGGTAACGCTGGATATGCCGCCACCTCGGCTGGTGGTGGAGGTGGTGTCGCCAGGGAAGAAGAATATCAACCGCGACTACCGCTACCAGCGATCGCAGTACGAAGCCCGAGGCATTGTCGAATACTCGATTGTTGACCCCATCGCTCAGCGGGTTTCTGTGCTGACCCGAATCGATCGCCCGTACTCCGCCGCTGCCTTGGCGGGTCAGCAGACCGCTACCACACCGAAGACCGCCCCGGTTAAGGCAACCTACACCGCCGAGCGCTAATCCCGCCGCCCCCGTGCCCTAATGGCCCTAGTAGCTACCGGAGCCGAGACCGTTGTATTAATTAGTTGACCACTACTCGAACTTCTCTGAAATCATGCACGATCGACTTTTCTACTGGTTTAGAAGCCTTAACCCTGAACTACAGGGCCATATAACGGAAACCCAAATTTGCACTACAGCTTGGGATGCCGTGCGAGGCCGTCCGTTGATGATTTGCGATAGCCACCACGCCGCCGCCGCTCTGCTGAAAATAGCGCCGCTCCTAAATGGCGCTGCCGTCATGGTTGAGATCAGGGATTTGCCGACCGCGATCGCCGTTGGTCAAGCCACCAAAACAGTCAAGAAACCCAGCGGCAAGCAGTAGACTGCCTAAAGAATTTCACATCTGCCCCTGGCTCTGCTGGGGGCTTTTTATTGCTCTGCTCTCACTTGAAAGTATGAGGTGGGCGACCCGACTAGCTGCGCGCGCAGGCAACTACTTAGCACACCACTCTGCTAATCTGCGACCTAAGCTTGCAAAACCTCACTCAATTTCACCACGCAAGATCAGTGAGTTGACCCGTGAGTTATTGGGGCTGGGCTGATGGGGGCGATTGCCGCCTCCCAACATTTGGTTAAAAAGGGCTGGGGTAGGCGAATAGCCCAGCAGAGCCATGTGGGGCTGCACATCGCCCTGCAATCCCACCGCCAGTCTCAAAATTTGCTGATTTATAAGCTTTGACCAGGAAACCGCTGCACCGCATAATTGGCAAAGGTGACGGTAAATCCTGGCCCCTCTGGGGATGCGCCCATGATCCCCATCTGAAGAGCAGGCGCATCACGAAAGTAGGTCAACCGAAACGGCCTGAAGTTCTCTGTTTCATCCCAGTAGAAAATCTCGATCGCATCGCCCCGCCGCTCTAGCCGCAGCCGCAGCGCCTTAGGGGCATTGGGCAAGGCCATCCTTGACCAATCAGAATAGTCGTGGGTGACAACGGCACTGAGGTTTTGCACCCCATTGACGTACTCAATTCCGGCCTTGATCCAGTGGTGGTCGTCGGCGCGCACCATCAGCCCAGCCTGGTCGTAGAGGTCGCGGTACTGCCCCCGAATAGTGACTTCAGCCACGAAGTTTCCGGCGATGGTGTCGTAGAAAAAGTGGCCGCTGTGGCGAATAAAGCCGTAGTGGGTGACCCGCCAAAAGTCGGTCTGGGGGG
>DASQNN010000009.1:0-1772 GCA_035644955.1 Nodosilinea sp.
GATTCTGAAGACCGCACCATTGTGGACTGGGTGCGCACCCTCAACGTGTATCCCGAGCCCGACGCCTACCCCGTGGGGCTACCGGTAGAGCTGCCGGCGAGCACGCCCCGCCCCGCCCCCGACACCTGGCTCGAAATTGAGGGCACCATGCAGACCACCACCCTTGACGGCAAGCGCCAGCTTGCCATTGGCTCGGCTACCCTCACCGAAATTCCTGAGCCCCGTACTCCCTACGAATATTAACTATGGCCCGTCGCCGTCGCCGCTCTCGTTCCCCCCGCCTGGCCTACCCCCTCGATCGCCTGGCCCTGATCGTTATTGCCGGCCTTTCCCTGGCCCTGGGGCTGCTGATTCTCTCGGGCGACCATGCCACGGCGCGGGTGCGCGACTTTACCTGGCAAGACCGCCAGGTTGGAGCCGAAGACCGGGCCTTTTTAATCACCTTTAGCCGCCCCATGGATGTGGCCAGCGTTGAGCAAAACCTGACGCTGGAGCCGCCGCTGCCCGGTAAGGTGAGCTGGGCGGGGCGGCGGATGGCCTACACCCTGACCGACCCGCTGCCCTACGGCGAGTCCTTTACCCTCAGCCTGGCGGAGGCGAGCGATCGCTATGCCAGGCTGAGCGATCGCCCCAGCCGCTTTGAGCCCTTTCAGGCTCAGTTTGAAACGCGCCGGCGGGCCTTTTTGTACATCGGGGCCAAGGGCGACGAGGCCAACCGCCTGGTGCTGGCCGACCTTGGTCGTCAAGAGCGCACCATTCTCACCCCCAAAAACCTGTCGGTGCTGGCCTTTCAGCCCTACCCTCTGGGGGATCGGGTGCTGTTTTCCGCCAGCGACCCCAGCCAGGAGGGCAACCTGCTCAACCAGCAGCTCTACACCGTTACCACCGGCCTTACCCCGCGCCCGCCGGTCGATTTTATGGGCGATCGCCTGCCCTTCTGGCAACGGCTCCTGCCCCAGGGCACCCCGTCTGCCTCAGGAGAAACCACCCTGGTGCTCGACAACCGCGACTACCAAAACCTCAAGTTTGATCTGTCGCCCGACGGGCAGACCATCGTGGTGCAGCGGGTCAACCAGCAAAACCCCGCCGACTTTGGCCCCTGGCTGGTGCGCCCCGGCCAACCCCCTGAGCCCATCGAAACCGAGCCCGGCGGCGACTTTTTAATTGCCCCCGACAGCCAGTCGCTGCTGCTGCTCCAGGGCCAGGGAACCGCCATTATCGACCTGGGGGGACCAACCGGTGGCCCCCGCCAGCCCCTCGACTTTTTGCCCAACTACGGCCGCGTGCTTGACCTGGCTGCCGACGGCTCAGCCGCCGCCATGGTCAACTTCAACCAGGATGACCCCGAAAAACGGTTTACCGAATCGCTGTTTTTAGTCACCAACCAGGGGCGCGAAGAAGAGCTATTGCAGGTCAGCGGAGCCATTTTAGAGGCCCGGTTCGACCCCACCCGGCAGGTGCTCTACGTACTGGCCAGCGAACTGGTGAACGCTCCACCGGAGAGCGATGCCCTACAGGCTGCCGACGCCTACGTCGAGCAACCCCTGCTGCTGGCCGTAACCCTGGCCGATGGCGAGGTTCGCCCGCTGCTGCAGCTGCCTCAGCAGCAGCGCATTCACCTCAGCGTGGCCCCCGACGGGCGATCGCTGCTGCTGGATCTAACCGACCAAACCGCCCCGCTAGACTCCGCCCAGGGGCCCAAGATCTGGCACCTGCCCCTGGTCGCTCAACCCGCTCCCAGCGCCGCCCGCGCTGCCGGTGACGCTGCCGAA
>DASQNN010000010.1:0-8104 GCA_035644955.1 Nodosilinea sp.
AGGTCATCGGCCAGCTGGGCCTGAAAGGCATCCATGGCCATCGCCGCTGCCTGGAGGTCGATTGCGGGCGCTGGCTGGGTAAACTCGGCGGTCAGCTCCCCCGCCTGCAGGCGCGACAGGGCGATCGCATCGAGTCCGGCAGTGCCGTCGTCGGCAAACCAGTCGCCGTCGTCAGCCGGGTCTGGGGCTACCACCCGCAGTTGCACCGCATAGCGCCATGACGGCGGCGACGCCAGATTGGCTGCCTCGGTGGAGTCTCCACCGGCGCACTGGATGTCCCAGGTGCCCTCTCTCAGGCGGGTAAAGGGCATCACGACCATCAGACCGTTGACGTTGGTCTGGCCCTGGCGGCGCAGGGTTCGACGCTTGGGAGGCACGTCCTGGGGGGCCGACTGCCCCGGAGTGAGCACCTGGCTAATCTGAATCTGCACGGGAGTATTGGTCTGACTGGTGTGGGCCATCACCCGATAGCGGCCCTCCAAAATTTCTACCTGGGAGGCATCGAGGGGCAGCCAGCTTTGGTCGCCCTCCTTCTGCAGCAGAAATTCCCAATACTCCATAGTTTCAGCCCTGAATTCACGTTTCGTGGCCAACCAAGCTGCCCATGATGCTCAGGATACTCCAATGCCTACATTTTGGTAGAGCCTGCCTATACCTCTCTACAGAGGGCATTGCTCTGCCCCAAACCTAAACTATAGAAGAAGCTCATCATCAGGAGATGAATGACATGTCTATTGAAGATCGCGCTAAAGCCACGGCCAAAGATGTTGAAGGCAAAGTGCAAGAAGGCGCTGGTAAAGTAACTGGCGATCATGAAGCCGAAGCCAAAGGTAAGGCCAAGCAGGCTGAGTCTGACCTAAGCCACGGTGTAGAAGATGTAAAAGACAACGTTAAGCGAGCCATTGACTAGCTCCTTTAGCGACACAATTTGTGGTTAGCTAACCTTTAAATATTCCGGCCCCCTGGGGGGGTCGGAATATTCTTTTGGGAGCACGGACCTCTCGCCCTTCAAGCTGGTGCCGTCCTGCTAACAGCTCTATACTCCTACTTACCTAGCCTCCCAAAGTATCTTGCAACAATGGCTCTGGGGCGCGAAACCCCACTAGCACCGCCTGGCCATCTTTTACAAACAGGGGACGTTTAAGCAGCATGGCATCCTGGCTAAAGGCCTCAACCCACTCGGGGTCACCCCAGGCTTGCTTGGCGTCGCCCAGGGCGCGGTAGGACTGCCCCGAGGTATTGCGCAAAGCTTTGTTGCCCAAAGCCTCTACCCAGGCGGCCACCATCGCCCGGCTGGGGGGCGCTGTTTTGGTGTTGATAAACTCGTAGGCGATCGCGCGACTGTCGAGCCACTGCAGCGCCTTTTTGCAGGTGCTACAGGTAGGAATGCCGTAGACCATTAGCGTCATAGCTGTACCGATAGATAAGTAGCGTTTTTGGTTTTTTGGCGCCTTATACCAAATCCGAATCACTTATCCCCGATTCCCCAAAGGCCAAACCGTAGGGGCGTAGGCGTAGCCGAGCCAGAGGCTCTATGGCATTCGCCCAGAGGTATCGGGGGTATCCAAGCAGGATTTAATATTAGAGGGAGTGCTTTGGGGGAAAAGAAAAAAGGGGGTAAAAACGCTAGAAACGCCCCGGTAGCCAGGACGTTTCTTTAGGATATTTTAAGCCCTTAAAGCAAAATCTCTGGGCTTAGGTGTCGTAAACCCGGCACTCGTCGGCTTCGGGATTGGTGTCGCAGTAGGCTTCTAGGGAGGTTTTGTCGGTACCCTTCTCACGCTGGTGAGAGGCTTCAGCCTGCAGCTCTTCCACGGCATCCCAAGCAGCGGCGCACTCCTGGGAGGTGCCGCCAGAAACGTCGCAGGCAGCCCGGGCGCCTTCAATTTCTTTCTCAATGCGCTCTTTGATATTCTCGCTCATTTGCTTCCTTTACCGTGTTTAAACAACTGCCGTGGGGACCTGCCGCCTGGTTATTTAAGAGAGATCAATCCATTGATTTGGGTGGACTATCTCAGCTTCAGGCTTAGTATACTTCACTGCTTCAGATGGCCCGGCGAGGGTAACGCTACCCCACGGGGAGAGGGTTACTCCCTTAATGGAAAAAACCGCTGGCCTGACGCTACCTGCCGGTATGACCCACCTGAGTAAACCCAGTAGAAGTACCTATTAATCATTCTACACATCCCCACTCTGGCGGGGGTGTTTGCTGAACATTGTTCGCCGAGGGCCAGGGTATTCGCGGGGGCGGATCTACTGAGGTAGTCGGCATTCCGATCTAGACTGTAACCACTAGAGGAGGGGCATACCCGATGACCGACATTCCCCAACCAGGCCACCCGCCCATGGAGTGGGCCAACGCTGTATCGACCTGCCCATCCTTAGAGGGGGCGGTGAAGGAGGTGGTGGAGCAGCTCAAGGGACAGTTGACGACAACCCCTGACCTGGGGCTAGTGTTTATTTCGTCGTCGTTTACCAGCGAGTTTGCCCGACTGCTGCCCCTGCTGCAAAGCCTATTGCCCATACCTGCTCTGGTAGGGTGCAGCGGCGGCGGCATTGTCGGCACCGATGCCCAGGGTCAACCCCAGGAGCTCGAAGGTACCCCGGCTCTGAGTTTGACCATAGCCCGGCTGCCGGGCGTATCGGTGCAGAGTTTTCATCTGTCTAGCGACGATCTGCCCGATCTAGACAGCCCCCCTAATACCTGGTCTGAACTGATTGGGGTAGCCCCAGAGCAAAACCCACAGTTTATTTTGATGGCCGACCCCTTTTCCTCGGGCATCAACGATCTGCTCCAGGGGCTAGATTTTGCCTACCCCAGCGGGGCAAAAATTGGCGGACTGGCCGGTATAGACGGGTTTAACCGCCACAGCGGGCTATTTTGCGATCGCACCCTGCACGCCGAAGGCATCGTTGGCATCGCCCTCTCGGGGCCAGTGGTGCTCGATACCATCGTGGCCCAGGGGTGTCGCCCCATCGGCCCGGTCTACCGGGTAGACAAAGCCGAGCGCAACATTCTGCTGACCCTAAGCGACTCCGAAGGCAGCGACTCGGCTCGGCCGCCCTTAGAGCTCTTGCAGGAGATGTTTGACACGCTCTCGGAAAGCGATCGCCAGCTGGCCCAGAGCGCTCTCTTTATTGGCGTTGCCCAGGACAGCTTTAAGCTCACCCTCGACCAGGGCGATTTTTTGATTCGCACCCTGCTGGGGGTTGACCCCAAAATGGGGGCGATCGCCGTGGGCGATCGGCTGCGCCCCGGCCAGCGGGTGCAGTTTCACCTGCGCGACGCCCACACCTCCGCCATCGACCTAGAAAACCTGCTGCAACGCTACCAGCGCCAGGCTCCTACCTCCACAACACCGACAGGAGCACTCCTGTTTGCCTGCGCGGGGCGCGGCGCGGGGCTTTACGACCAGGCCAACTTTGATTCCAGCCTGTTTGCCCAGTATCTGCCGGGGGTGCCCCTAGGCGGCTTTTTCTGCGGCGGAGAAATTGGCCCCGTGGGGCAGACGACCTTTCTGCACGGATTCACCTCGGTCTTTGGCATCTGCCGACAGCCGTCGGTGGAGGTGGAGATGGAGGTGGAGAGGTGAGGAGGATAGGGGGATGAGGGGATGAGGGGAAATTTTAGACTCGGACTGCGGTTGTGCTCACCGTCCTCATCTTCCTCACCGTCCTCACCTTCCTCATCTCCTCACCTAGTCCCAGCGCCCAGCGACGGCGACGGCGTCACCCCCCTCACGGTCAGCGTGTAGGTAACGGCGCTGGTGCCAATTCCTGCCCAGCCGGTGACATATCCCCCCTCATCGAGTACGGGGCGGTGCTGGGGGGTGGTTACAGCGGCGTAGTAAACCCCCGTGGCCGGTAAAGGCACAGCCTCTAGCCGGGGCTGGAGCGCTGAGGTGGTGCGGGCTTCACTCAGCAGTCGGCCCTCGGCATCAAACAAGAATAGGAGGGCGTTGTCATCGGTGTACAGCAGCCCTGGCCGCTGCTCAATCACCTGTAGTTCTAGGCTAGGGGTGTCTCCCTCGGCACCGAGGAAAGCGTACACGTCAACGCGGCGGCTCACGGCCCCGGTGGATACACCACTGCCGCGGCGGGTGTTGATGCGCCGGGCCTGGGCCAAAGGGTCAAGCGGGGTGTTGGCGCTCACTCCTAGCTCGGCCTGCCAGAAGGCTTCCAGTTGCCGAATTGTTTGGTCTGGAATCAGGGTAGAGCTACTGAAGCCCACCTGGGATGCTGCTGCCCGCTCTAGCTGCAACGGTCGTCCGCTGTAGCCTGGCAGACCAAACCCCGCCAGCACCGGCTGACAGGCATCAATGTTAGTCACGACAGCCTGGTTTTGGCGCAGAAGCTGCATTTGGCGGCGCAGGATCACCAGTTCGGCCTGGGTCTTAACCGGCAGGCCAGGCACCTTTTCCAGTTCGCCAGCCCGGGCGATCGCGCTATCCCAGTCGTTCAAGCACACCGCCAGCTGTAGCGACGATTGCAGAATAGCCGTGGATTGAGCTTGAACTGGAACTGCCGCCACCAGGGCCAGCCCCAGGGCAATGGGCAATGCGTCCCAAAACCGACTGATCGCCGACGGGCGTAGCCATGACCGAACTTCCATCGCCGTTGTCTCCTCAGGGGTGAGTGTACCCGGTGGTATCACTGTACCCACAAGTCTACCGAGGCGCGCCCATAGTGGGCCAAAAAGTCTTCGCTGCCGGTTTCCTGTCGCCGTAGCCAGGCCCATAGCTGATCGCCTAGGGAAAAGTGCCACCACTCGTTGGGGTGGCGGCGAAACCCCGCCGAGACCATGACCCGGTTGAGCAGGGCACGGTGGGCATGGCAGGTTTGTTCTGCCGGCAGGGTGCTGGCGGCAAAGTGGTCGGGGTGCGATCGCGGCGACACCTCGTCAATGGGCGATCCCATATCTACGGTCTCGCCAGAGGCCGTCACTAGCGTGACATCAATGGCGGCTCCGGTGCTGTGGGGCGGCGGCGTGGCCGGGTCATCGCTGGGCACTGCCCAAAACTGCACCACCTTGGCCATTACCGTCTCGCGCTGGGCGGCGGTCAGTGCATCCACCTGCCAGCCCCGCTGCCGCACCTGCTCTAGAAAGGTGTGCTCGACCATAAACCGCTGCACCGCCAGGGGACGAAAGGCGTCAAAAATCTGAATCTGCCAGCCGGAATGCCGCTGCTGAAGCTTTTTCTGCGCCGCGATTAGCGCCGCCAGCACCCCCTCGCGCAGGTAGTAGGGTGACTGGTGGCCATAGGGTGCCCCCAGCGCCTGGTAGGGGTGGGGCTGCACCACCGCAAATTGCCCCGGGGGAATTTGCACCAGGGGTTCGCTGCGATCGCAAATGGGAATAGTCTGATAGGGCTTCATCGCGGGTGTTCTAGCTTCAAGATTGCTTTGGGTAATTATCGGATGAAGATCAGCGCAGTGTTCTCCCTGGCCTGGCGGCTGGTTGCCCTGGGCCTGGGGGTGGGGCTATGGGGCTGGTGGCTGGCGGCCTTTTCAGTGCCCTGGCCCGGTTTTGTCGGCGTGACACTGCTGTTAGCCTACGGGCTGGGCACCGGCTGGGGCAGTGTGGTACCCCTCAGTGCGGCGATCTCCATGGTGGTGACGCTGCTGGTAGTGGTCAGTGGTTTCCCTCCCTTTTGGGACGACAGTGCGCCGTATAAATATTGGGCCTATACAGTGCTGGCACTGTGGGCTATGAGCCTGGCGCTCACCGGCCTGCTGGCGATGGTGGGCCATTTACTCAGGCCCATGCCCGGTCGTCAGGGCGGGCGATTGGTTATTTGGGGTGGGCTACTGCTGAGCCTGGGGGTAGGGGTCAGGCTGTACCAGATCCAGTGGCCCAGCTGGGTATCTTGGGAAAACCTCTGAGTGGAGCAAGGTCAGCCAAACCGTTACCAAAACATTATCCGTGGGGGCTAGCGATCGGTGAAAAACTATCTACAAAAACTCCGCTGGTCCAATATTTCTGAAGTTGCGCCCCTGGTGGGCGGGCGGCCCTTGCCCACCCCAGCCACCTACCTGGCCCAGCTTGACCCAGCGGTGCAAGCCAGTTTTACCCCCCAGCAGTGGGCCGAGGTGGCGCGGGTGATTGAGCTGGCGATTCCCAAACCTGCGCCCAAGCTGATCGACCTGCGGTTCACCATTGACCTGTTGATCAGCCGCTACTTTATCGTGCTGATGGTGGGCAAAGATCGCCGCCGCGCCCCCCGCAATGGGCCCACCTCTCGACTGAACCAGTGGGGCAACTGGGCGGCGGCGGTAGTGCTGCTGCTGGGGTTTAACCTGGCCCTGAGCATGAGCCTGCTTATGCTGGCCTACCTGCTTAAGGCGGCCTTGGGCATAGACCTGCTGCCGGGCCATTTTGGTGGCATTGGCCAGGGCTAGAGATCGTGACCAACGGCCGTAGAGAGAATCGGTATAGTAGGGGCTAGAAACCGGGCTTCTGCTGGGAGAATCCTAAGGTTTTGCTCACGTTGCCCAAGAAACCCGGTTTTGCGGCCAGAACCGCCCCCGCAGCGGCCTACACCCCATGGATGGACGAGAGTTTTACTCCAGCCTGATTCGCCTCCACATTCTTCACCATGCTGTGCAAGAGCCAATTTTTGGCCTCGGCATTATCGAAGAACTGGGCCGCCATGGCTATAAGCTCAGCCCCGGCACCCTTTACCCCATGCTCCACGATATGGAGCGCAAGGGCTATCTAGCTTCTGTGGAAGAGAAGGACGGACGACAAACGCGGCGATTTTATTCCGCCACCGAGCTAGGCAAGCTGCGGCTAGAAGACGCCAAACACAAAGTGCAAGAGCTATTTGGCGAACTGTTTGAAGATGCAGATTCGTAGAATGTAGTGCGCGATATAGACTATCGTTATCGAATTTCGATACAGTAGCTCCAGCGTTATCGGTTTGCCCATGAGTCAGCCGTCGAAGTTAAACTCCACAGCCGTAGACCCCTCCCAGGAAAGCCTACCAGCCCGATTAAAAGAGCTGGCTCAGCTATTTTTCAAACTGGGGCTAATTGGCTTTGGCGGCCCCCAGGCCCACATCGCCATGATTCACGATGAAGCGGTGATGCGCCGGGGCTGGCTCCAAGAAGAGCAGTTTCTCGAAGGAGTGGCCATCTGCGAAATGCTGCCCGGCCCCGCCTCGACCCAGACCGGCATCTACACGGGTTATCTGCGGGCCGGACAGCTGGGGGCGCTAGTGGCGGGCGTTTGTTTTATTTTGCCGGCATTTTTGATTGTGCTGACCCTGTCGTGGGCCTACTTTAGGTTCCAGGGAGTGCCCCAGATCGAGGACTTGTTTTTGGGCATTTCGCCGGTGGTCATTGCCGTTATTTTTGGCTTCTGCTGGAAGCTGGGCAAAAAGGCGATTAAAGACTGGCAGGGGGTGGCGATCGCCCTCACCGTCCTCCTACTCTCCCTGGTCTTCCGCCTCAACATCCTCCTACTCTTTCTGCTGGCGGGCCTGGCCGGATGGGTCATTTATCGCCCTACGACGCCACCCCCCGCCGGGCCATCTCCCCGCGCTAGCGCCTGGCTCGCCCCCCTGCTGCCCATTACCCAAGGTATTCCCAGTCTGCTGGCGAACCTCCCCTCAGACCCCATCGCGGTTTCTGGCTTCTGGGGCCTCGATCGCATCCAAGCCTACGCTGTACCCCTCAGCACTTTCTTTCTCAAGACCGGAGCCTTTATTTTCGGCGGTGGCCTGGTGATCATCCCCCTGCTCGAAACCGCTGTCGTAGACGACTTTGGCTGGATGACCCGGAGCCAGTTCATCGACGGGGTGGCGCTGGGCGAACTCACCCCCGGCCCGGTAGTAATCACGGCCGCTTTTGTGGGCTACAAGGTCGCCGGGGCGCTAGGCGCTTTGATCGCCACGATCGCAATTTTCACCCCATCGTTTCTATTCATTATGTTTGCCTCGCCCTTTCTGCTGCGACTGCGGCAGAACCTGTGGGTCAAGAGCTTTTTGAAAGGGGTAATGCCGGCGGCCTTGGGGGCGATCGCCGCCGCCGCCATTCCCCTCGCCGCCGCTGCCCTGCTGCAACCGACTGTGCCGCGCACGGTTGTTGCGATCGCGGTGGGCCT
>DASQNN010000011.1:0-2703 GCA_035644955.1 Nodosilinea sp.
TGGAGACGCACGGGAGCCAATCGCAATGGTGAGCTTCAAAGCAGTTACGCCCCGATGGGGGCGAGCCTATATCGCCGGATTTTTGGGCCTCGGGTTGCTGTCGCTCGGTGCGATCGCGCTGAGTCAGTCAGCCTGGCTCGACCCTTGGCCCGCAGGAGAGTATGGGTACGCGTTTCCGGGTTCCCTGGAGAGCCAAGGCCAGCGCAAGCTAGAGCAGTCGATTTCCTTTTACCAGGGTCGCGTTCAGCAAAATCCAACCGATGGCCTCGACCAGGCGGCGCTGGCCAATCTCTATATTCAAATGGCCCGCGCCACTCGCCTTGAGAGCTGGTACCTGCTGGCCGAAAAAACGGCTCAGCAATCGCTGGTAAATTTGCCCTTTAGCAACGATGGAGCGGTGTTGGCCCTGGCTAAAATAGCTGAGGCTCAGCACGACTTTAAGACCGCCATTGGGCTAGCCGAAAGCGTGGGCAATGCCGAGGCGTTGGGGCTGGTGATCACCGCTAAGCTGGCGATGGGCCAGGTCGCAGAGGCCACCGCTCTGGCTGAGGAACTCGTAGACCAATATCCGTCGCTGGGGAGCCTGACGCTAAAGGCATTGGCCCATGAGGCTCAGGGGCAGTATGAGCTTGCCCTGGAAGATTTTCAGCGGGCGATCGCCGCAGAAGAGCCCGACAGCCCCGCCGGTTCAGCCCAGACCCGCGTGTTTTTGGGCCGATCCTACGCTCAGCGGGGCGACTATAAAGCGGCTCAGGCTCTTTACGATGAGGCGCTAAAGATCGTGCCAAACCAGCCGCTAGCGCATCTCCAGCTGGCAGAGTTGGCTACGGTTCAAGGCCAGTATCGCCGGGCCAAACACCACTACCACGAGGTCGGCGGGCCCACCGCGCTCCATGGCCTGGCTCGCGTTCAGGCTCTTCAAGGGCAAACGGTCACCGAGGCCTGGAAAGTTGCAGAAACCGAGCTGCGGCGCAATGTCGCGGGCAACGCCCTGGGGCATCGGCGGGATCTGGCCCATCTGCTGCTAGAACGGGGTGCCCCCGGCGATGTGGAAGAGGCGGTGGCGCTGATGAAAACCGAAGCCGCCCAGCGCCGCGATGCCGAAACCCTCAATTTATTGGCCTGGGCGCTGGTGGAAGCAGGCCAGCTGCCTGCGGCGCAGCAGGCCATCGGTGAGGCCCTAGACCAGGGGGTACGCAACGCGGGGATAGCCTACCGAGCGGGAGAGATCGAGGCCGCGCTGAACCGTCCCGCCCAGGCAGAACAGTTTTTTCGCCTAGCGATAGCGATTGACCCCACCTTTACCCCCAAGACTCGGCAACGGTTAGGACTGACCCGGCAGAATGAGAGGTTTTTATGATCACCCAGCAGTTTCATCGCTACCTACGTCGATATTTGCGCCAGTACAGCGGCTTGAGCCTGCTGGCGGCCCTGAGCTGCATCACAGTTTGGCTGGCGATCGCCCCGCCGGCATCGGCTCATTGGGGAGATTTGGCCATCGCCGAGATTGTGATGGAGGAGGCGGAGACCCGCATCACCCTGACCTACCCCACCGGGCTAACCGCCTTTGCCGATGACGACGGCAGCGGACGGCTCTCGACTGAAGAACTCAACCGCCATCGCGATGAGCTAACGCGACAACTGGAGCCTGCGATCGCCCTCAAAGATAGCCGTAACCAAGCGCCCCAGCTGACCCTTCAGCCCGCCGTAGACAGCGCCTCTACCAACGCCAGAATTGCCCCCGGTAGCCACACCACCCTGCAACTGTTGTACGCCTGGGCAGAGCCACCAACCGGGGTGGCGATCGCCTACACCTTTTTCCCGGTCGATGCGCCCGAGGCGAGCTGTCTGGCCACTATTGCCCAAAACGGGCAGGTCACCAACCACGTCTTCACCCCTAAAGACCCCACCTTCACCGTGAAAACCGCTGGCTCAGCCGCTTTGGGCAGCAGGGCCTGGTTTATCACGCTGATCGGCGCATTTTTGTGGGGGACGGTGCACTCGCTGTCGCCGGGGCACGGCAAAACCCTGGTGGGGGCCTATCTGGTGGGCGAACGAGCCACCTCCCGCCACGCCATATTTTTGGCGCTAATGACCACCGTAACCCACACCATCGGCGTCTTTGCCCTGGGGTTGATCACCCTGGCGGCGGCCCGCTATGTGCTGCCCGAGCAAATTTACCCGTGGCTGAGCCTGACTTCAGGGGCCATGATTGTCTGCATTGGTGCCAACTTGGTTGTCCAGCGGCGGCAGCGCTCTGGACATCGACCCAGTGCCCATGGCCACGCTGCCGGTGAAATGGCCCACGCCCATGCCCACAGCAGCCATGGCCACTCCTCCGGTGAACTGGCTCCCGCCCATGCCCACACCTATGCTCACGGGGAAATGGCTCACGCCCATGCCCACAGCAATTCCCATGCCCCCGAGCACCATGCTCATGCCCCCGAGCACCATGCCCACGACCACCCTCACCATGGCCATGGGCATCACTCCCACGCCCCCGAGCACCCCGGTCACATCGTCCCCCATGCCCCTGCCCACGAGCACCACCACGACGGACATTCCCACAGCCATTTGCCCGTGACGCCCGACGGCACCGCTATGTCCTGGCGCAGTCTGCTGATGCTGGGATTGTCGGCGGGGCTGGTGCCCTGCCCGGCGGCCCTGGTGCTGCTGCTGGGGGCGATCGCCTTTGGCAATCCG
>DASQNN010000012.1:0-2416 GCA_035644955.1 Nodosilinea sp.
CCAGGAGGCCAGCTGGCTGGAGGACAACAACAATGGCCTCAATTTTGGCGGCATTCGCGATATTGGTGCTGCGGTAGAGCGAGCCTACCGCCAGGGGCTGCTAAGCGGAGAGGAGCTGCTGGCGATCGCCACTACCCTGCATGGGGCCCGCCAGCTGCGCCGCACCATTGACGCTCAACCCCCTGACGATCTGCCGGTGTTGCAAGGGCTGGTGGCCGATCTGAGCACCCACCCTGAGTTAGAACAGCAGATCTACCACTGCATCGACGATCGCGGCGATGTCACCGATCGGGCTAGCCCCAAGCTGGAGGGCATTCGCGATCGCCTCAAATCGACCCGCCAGGATATTCAGCAGCGGCTGCAGCGCATTTTGCAGCGCCAGGCCGGAGCCATGCAGGAGCCCTTGATTACCCAGCGGGGCGATCGCTTTGTGCTGCCCGTTAAAGCGCCCCAAAAAGATGCGGTGCCGGGCATTGTGCACGATGCCTCGGCCAGCGGCGCCACCCTCTACATCGAACCCCAGGCGGTGGTCGAGTTGGGTAACCGCCTGCGCCAGCTGCTGCGCCAGGAAAAAACCGAAGAAGAGGTAGTCTTGCGCCAGCTCAGCAATGCCGTAGCTGAGGTCTACGCCGATCTCACCGCGCTGCTAGCGGTAGTCACCGAGCTAGATTTGGCCCACGCCCGCGCCCGTTACTCGCTCTGGCTGGGGGGCAACCGGCCCCGCTTCATTGACCCCCACGAGCAGACCACCCTGCGCCAGCTGCGCCACCCCCTGCTGGTCTGGCAGCAGCGCCACGAGCAAGGCCCAGAGGTGGTGCCGATCAACCTGCTGATTCGCCCCGACCTGCGGGTGGTGGCCATCACCGGCCCCAACACCGGCGGCAAAACCGTCACCCTCAAAACCCTGGGCCTGGCGGCGCTAATGGCCCGCGCCGGTCTCTACATCCCCGCCCGCGAGCCAGTGGAGCTGCCCTGGTTTGGGCAAGTGCTGGCCGACATCGGTGACGAGCAGTCGATCGAGCAGAGCCTGTCTACTTTTTCGGGCCACATTCGCCGCATTGGGCGCATTTTGGCCGCGCTGGGGAGTGGAGAGGGTGAAAAAGGTGAGGGAGGTAAGGAAGGTGAGGGAGATAAGGGAGATCAGGTAGACCAGGGAGATAAGGAAGATTTGGAGGCTGCTGCGCCCACCGCCGCTGTTGCTGCGGCTGATTCGCTAGGCGACCAGGAACCGTCCTCCCCATCCCCCCACCTCCTCATCCCCCCATCCCCTCACCTCCCCACTCCCACCAACGCCCTCGTCCTGCTCGACGAAGTTGGTGCTGGCACTGACCCCAGCGAGGGTACGGCGCTAGCCATTGCCCTGCTGAAGCACCTGGCCAATCGGGCGCGGTTGACCATGGCCACCACCCACTACGGCGAGCTAAAGGCGCTGAAGTACCAGGACGAGCGGTTTGAAAACGCCTCGGTGGAGTTTGACGAGGCCACTCTGTCGCCAACCTATCGGCTGCTGTGGGGCATTCCGGGCCGCTCGAATGCCCTGGCTATTGCCCGCCGCCTGGGTCTGGACGGCACTGTAATCGACAACGCCATGGCGCTGATGGCCACCGGGGCTCAGGACAATGTCAACCAGATTATTGCGGGGTTAGAGGCCCAGCGCCGTCAGCAGGAAGATCGATCGCAGGCGGCGGCAGAGCTGCTGACGGCGACCGAAAAGCTCCACGGCGAGGTGCAGCGCAAGGCCGATCTGCTGCGCGATCGCGAGCAGGAGCTGAAGCAGCAGCAGCAGGCGGCGGTGCAGGCGGCAATTGCCGACGCCAAGCGCGATATTGCCAAAGTTATTCGTCGGCTACAGCAGGGCGATGCTACGGCCCAGGATGCGCAGCGGGCCACGGCGGCGGTCGATGCGATCGCTCAGTCTCACCTGCCCGCCGCTGCCCCGGCGGCGAAACCGGGCTACCGACCGGCGGTGGGCGATCGCGTGCGCATTCTCAGCCTGGGGCAAACCGCCGAGGTGCTTACTGCCCCCGACAACGACCACCGCATCACCGTGCGCTTTGGGCTGATGAAAACCACCGTCAGCCTGGCCGACATCGAATCGCTGCGGGGTGAAAAAGCCGAGGTGCCGGTCAAGACAAAGCCCGTCGATACCGTACCCGCCGCCCAGGCCGCCCCACCCGCTCCGGCGATTCGCACCAGCCGCAACACCATCGATCTGCGCGGCATGCGGGTGGCCGAGTCGGAGGCGGTGCTGGAAGAGGCGATCGCCAAAGGCAGTGGTGCTCTATGGATTATCCATGGTCACGGCACCGGTAAGCTCAAAGCCGGGGTCCACGAGTACCTTAAGCGCCATCCGCAGATTCAGCGGTTTGAGCCTGCGGCCCAGGCCGACGGCGGCACTGGGGTAACGGTGGCCTAT
>DASQNN010000013.1:0-2430 GCA_035644955.1 Nodosilinea sp.
ATGACTATCTCCTTTGGTCGTCATCTGTGCGGCAATGCGGCGATCGCCACCCAGCAGGAATGGTTAATTACCAACGGCACCGGCAGCTACGGCTGCGGCACGGTAGCGGGGGTGCTTACCCGGCACTACCATGGGCTGCTGGTGGCGGCGCTCAAACCACCGGTCGAGCGCACCCTGCTGGTCACTAAGGTCAACGAAACCGTTACCTACCTGGGCCAGTCCAGCGACCTTTACTGCGATCGCTGGGCCGATGGCACCCTAACGCCTCAGGGCTACCTGCACCTAGAGTCCTTTCGGCTGGAGGGCACCATTCCGATCTGGGTCTATGCGATCGCCGATGCCCGCCTCGAAAAGCGCATTTGGATGGAGCCAGGAGCCAACACCACCTACGTTCGCTACACCCTCAGCCGAGCCAGTGCACCCGTCGATCTCACCCTCAATGTGCTGGTCAACTACCGCGACCACCACCACAGCACCCAGGTCGAGGGCTGGCAGATGGTTCTAGAAGACTGCCCCCAGGGTCTGCGCATTCGGGCCAAAGACAGCGCCCAACCCGTTTACCTGCTCAGCGAAACCGCCCCCGCCCAGCCCGCCCACACCTGGCACCAGGGCTACGCCCTAGCCATCGAAGTCGAGCGCGGCATTCACCCCTACGACGACCACCTGCACGCCGCCACCTTTGCCCCCACCCTGGGTATGGGCCAGTCGTTTACCCTGGTGGCCACCACCGACGCCGAGGCCGATCGCTCGGGCCAAAGCGCCCTGCTGCGTCGCCTGGCTTACGAGCAGCATCTCATTACCCAGGGGAAGGCGGCCCAGCCGGACGACGAACCGCCCCCCTGGGTCAATCAACTGGTGCTGGCCGCCGATCAGTTCGTAGTCAACCGCCCGCTCCCAATCCTTGAGAAGCACGACTCTGGCCCAGCAAATTCTTCAGTATTGGAAAATAGCCAGGCCTCCGACTCTCCCCAGCCCTGGAGACCAGACAATCGCTTGGGGGACGAGGATGTTGGAGCAGCCGACAATTCTGCCCTAACGATGTCACCTGCGGCAGTTAGCACAGGCAAAACCATCATCGCGGGCTACCCCTGGTTTGGCGACTGGGGCCGCGACACCATGATCGCCCTGCCGGGGCTCACCCTCGCCACCGGACGCCCAGCCCTGGCTCGGCTGATTTTACAGACCTTTGCCCGCTACCTCGATCAGGGCATGCTGCCCAACGCCTTCCCGGAAGACGGGCAAGCGCCCCACTACAACACCGTCGATGCTACCCTTTGGTACTTTGAGGCGCTGCGCACCTACCACCAGGCCACCGGCGATTTGCCCCTCATTGGCGACCTGTTTCCCCAGTTGCAGGAGGTGATTACCTGGCATTGCAAAGGCACTCGCCACGGCATTGGGGTTGACCCCGCCGATGGGCTGCTGGCGGCGGGGGAACCCGGCGTGCAGCTCACCTGGATGGACGCCAAAGTAAACGATTGGGTGGTCACTCCCCGCGTGGGCAAACCGGTTGAGGTGAATGCCCTGTGGTACAACGCCCTGCTGGTGATGGCCGATTTTGCCCGCCGCCTGGGCCAACCCGACACCCAGTACCAGACCTTAGCGGCCCAAACTCGCCAGGGGTTGCAGCGGTTTTGGAGCGATGACCTGGGCTACTGCTATGACCTGCTCGACGGCCCCAATGGTCCCGACTCGGCCCTGCGGCCCAACCAGATCTTTGCCGTTGCCCTGCCCGACTCGGCCCTGGGGGAACCCTGCCTCAGCCCCGACCAGCAGCGGGCAGTGGTCGATGTGGTGGCCCAGCGGCTGCTGACCTCCCACGGGCTGCGATCGCTCGACCCCGCCCACCCCAGCTACCAGGGCCTCTACAGCGGCGATCTGGTGCAGCGCGACGGGGCCTACCACCAGGGCACCGTATGGAGCTGGCTGATGGGCCCCTTTGTGCAGGCCCACTGGCGCGTCTACCAAGACGCCGACTTGGCCCACAGCTTTTTAGACCCGCTGATTCACCATCTGCACGGCGGCTGCCTGGGCACCTTCAGCGAAATTTTTGACGGTGATGCCCCCATGGAGCCCCGGGGCGCTTTTGCCCAGGCCTGGTCGGTAGCGGAGGTGCTGCGCGTCAGCGCCCAGCTGCGCCCCTTGTTGAAGGAGTAAGCCAGCGATCACCAAGCAGGGGACAAATCACACCTTGGGAGAGCCCAGCGGCCCCAGCAGCAAAAACGGCCAGGGCAGCTCCAGATCGGGCACCAGATCGGCGTAGGCTTTCAGCCCAGGCAGGGCAGAGGGCAGCACAAACCGCAGCGATCGCAGGGAGGCAGGCCGTTTGCCGTTTGCATCAACCAGCCCATAGTCGCGGGCCAGCTCTGCCACAATCTGCACCTGCCCCGTGCGGCGCAGCAGGTTGGCATCGGCCGCCAGGGCCGCAAT
>DASQNN010000014.1:0-3417 GCA_035644955.1 Nodosilinea sp.
AGCACCTTGCGCCCGTAGTGGTTGGGGTCGCTGACCTGGCTGTAGAGCTTGCCATCGGAAAAGGTGCCCGCGCCGCCTTCGCCAAACTGCGCGTTGGATTCGGGGTTGAGGCGTTTTTTGAGCCAAAAGCCAAAGGTGTCAACGCTGCGATCGCGCACCGACTTGCCCCGCTCCAGCAGCAGGGGCCGAAACCCCATCTGCGCCAGCATTAGGCCGGCAAACATGCCGCAGGGGCCGGTGCCGATCACAATCGGGCGCGCCGCCAAATCTTTTGGGGCCTGGGCCACCGGGCGGTAGGTTATATCGGGCGCGATCGCCACCGTGGCGTCTTTCTTGAAACGCTTGAGGAGAGCTTTTTCCTTGGGCGTCTCCACATCGACAATGTAGACCAGGGTGATGTTGCCCTTTTTGCGGGCGTCATAGCTGCGCTTGAAAATGGTAAAGCTGGTTAAATCTGTCGCCGCCAGGTGCAGCTTTTTGAGAATGGCCTCCTCAAGGGCGGCTTCGGGGTGGTCGAGGGGCAGTTTAATTTGGCTGAGGCGTAGCATACGAAGTGGCGGGGCGAGGCCCCAGCGAAGCGCAGAGATCAATCATGCCATATTGGCTTAGAGGCGTGGCCTGGTGGCTGACGGCCTATCGGGGATATGCGACGTCAATGGGTTTACCACGGGAATTCTATTTAAGGGCCTGCGAGATGGCAACCCTCGCTGGACCTGGGGCGGCAGCGATTAGTCAACTTCTTTTTGATCGTGAGTGTCTTTATAGGTAGCTTTCAACATGGCGCGAATCCGATCGATGTGAACTTGAGAGTCCTGAACCCGCTGTAAGACTGAAGAAGAACTGCCTTGACTCTGGCCCATGGTGGCAATTAAGTTCTGGCGCTCCTCAAACATCCGCAGGGCAACCCACAGCGTTTCTTCGATCTTGGCCGTTTGCTGGGCCAGCAGCACAGCCGAGGTAAAGGCATGGCCCGTATGACAGCGGTACCTTAAAAAATCATCGCCTTCAGTTATTTGCCACAATACCCCGCCACAGTCGGGGCAGTTGAATGGCACCTGCTTGCCAAGCGCCTCGACGGAAGGCAAATCGCTCAAGACGCGCTGGGCAATCTCCGCCTCAATCACGATATTTTTTGGAGGCTGCTTGCGACTGGGTAATTTTCTACGCACCAGATCCGACAGTAGCATGCCCATTTTGGCTATGGGCAAGCAATAATCAGCGCCTACATTGCTGATCACCGACTGCGGCATATCTGGATAGGCTGCATCTAATGGATCTTGAACGATGCAGATGCCGCCGCATTGTTTGATGGCCATCATGCCACTGGTACCGTCATCTAGGTATCCGGTCAGAATGATACCAATGACGCGATTGCCGTAGGCTACCGCTGCAGAGCGAAACAAGGGATCAATTGCCGGGCGGTAACGATTTTCGCGGGCACCTTTGGTGACCAAAATTTTTCCTTCTACAAGTAAAATATGTTGATCGGAGGGTGCCACATAAATATGACCGCTTTGGAAGGGTTGCTTGTTATAGGCACGTTCGCAGGTTAGCCCACCACTCTTATTTAAAGCTGCAACCAGAACATCTCCCGTGGTGTTTGCACTCATATGGTTGACAATGAAAATGGCAGCCGGAAAATCCTTTGGAAACTGCGCGGTCAGCTGCGTCAAGGCCCGCATCCCGCCAGCAGACGCACCAACAACAATGATCATTGGATGTTTGCTCTGATTCATTGCCACCTCCATCATTGTATTTAGGTGTGTATGAGTTTAATGCATCCCTTTCTCTACCAACTTAAAGGGGTCAAGCCTAAAAGAAAAATCTACCGGAAGTCGCAACAAGGCATTGAATTCACACCCTAGAGTGAAGAAGCGTTTGATCATTTCGCCTCAACACCTGTGGATATTTACATTCTCGATCTGCTGGTCATTGGCTTGCTGCTGCTGGCGGTGACTCTGGGCTCTGGATGGATTGAGCGCCTACCGCTGTCCTACGCCCTGATCTATCTCACGGTTGGCTTTGTGCTCAGCCCCTACGGTTTCAACCTCATTCAGGTGCGACCGGAGACGGAGTTTTTAGAGCGGCTGACCGAGTTTGTGGTCTTAGTGTCGCTGTTTAGCTGCGGTCTCAAAATGAATCGTCCGCTCCAGGCCTGGGCCTGGAATTCGACCATTCGCCTGATTGGCTTTCTAATGCCAATCTCAATTTTTGCGATCGCCGCGATCGGCCACTGGGTTCTGGGGCTGAACTGGGGCGAGGGCATTTTGCTGGGGGCCATTTTGGCGCCCACCGACCCCGTTTTGGCCTCCGAAGTGCAGCTCTACGACCCCCAAGACCGCGACGAACTGCGCTTTGGGCTGACCTCCGAGGGCGGCCTCAACGACGCACTGGCCTTTCCCTTTGTCTACTTTGGGCTGCACTGGCTGAAGGACGACAACTGGGAGAGCTGGTTTGGGCAGTGGGTGGCGGTGGATCTGATTTGGGCGATCGCGGCGGGCCTGCTGGTGGGCATTGCCGTAGCCAAGGGCATTGGTTGGCTAGAACAGCACCTGGTCAAACAGAACGATGTCGATGAGCTGATGGAAGATTTTGTTGGCCTCAGCACCATCTTGCTCAGCTATTCCATCGCAGAACTGGCGCACGGCTATGGCTTTTTGGCGGTTTTTGTCTCTGGCGTCGTCATGCACCGCCACTTCCTCGGCCCCGAGCGAGCCGCCTCCCGCCTGCACTTCATGGAACGGCTCGAAAAACTGACTGAAGTCGCCACTATTTTGCTCTTGGGGTCACTGCTGCGCATTGAGCCCATGCTGCGGTTTATGGCTCCGGCGCTGCTTATCGTGGGCTCGCTGCTGTTTATCATTCGTCCCTTGGGGGCCTGGGTCAGCACCATTGGGTCTCCCATTCACCCCTCTACCCGCTGGCTGTTTGGCTGGTTTGGCATTCGCGGCGTGGGCTCCCTTTACTACCTAACCTACGCCTTGGGCCAGGGTTTAGAAGGCGAAACGGGGGAAATGATTGCCTGGATTACCTTCATCGCCGTGGCGATTTCAGTGACGGTGCACGGCGTCAGCTCAACCCCGTTGATGAAGTGGTACGAGCGCAACATCGAGGGCAACAACTCCCTAGAGGAAGACCTCCCTAGCCCAGACTGAGTGCCAGATTGAGCAATAAATACCCGTTACCCCGGTTTCCGCCTGGCTCCTCGGGCGGCAGTGCAGATCGGGGTGCTTGTGGTCAGTTATCCTGGCGAAAGCTCTACCGTTGCCCTGTAGACTTTTGCTATGACGACCTTCGTTGCCCTCGATTTTGAAACCGCCGATCGCTACCGCGATAGCGCCTGTTCCATTGGCCTGGTGCGGGTCGAGCAGGGCCAGGTGGTCGATCGCGCCCACTACCTGATTCGGCCTCCACGGC
>DASQNN010000015.1:0-13458 GCA_035644955.1 Nodosilinea sp.
CCATGCTGTTTCCCTGGTACCCGTTAGAGCGACAGCTGGCGATCGCCGGTACCGCCAGCAAAATTTCGCCGGCCGAGTCGCTGCGATACTTCTCGTCGCGCCCGCGAGGCAGTCAGCTGGGGGCCTGGGTGTCGCAGCAGAGCAGCGTGATCTCCTCGCGGCAGCTGCTTGAGATGCAGTTCGAGAAAATGAAGGAAAAATTTCTTGACCAGGAAGTGCCCCTGCCCGACTTCTGGGGGGGCTACCGGGTCACACCGACCAGCTTTGAGTTTTGGCAGGGGCGACCCAGCCGCCTGCACGATCGCTTTTTGTACAGCTTGAAGGAGGGCGGTAACTGGGCGATCGCCCGGCTCTCCCCCTAGACCAGCAGGCTAAAATCTACCCGTTCGTAGATGTCCATCATGGGCAGACGGGCATCGGTAATTGCCAGCTCCACCACCGTGTCTAGCCCCGACTGGGCGGTCATGCCCCACAGGTGCTCTTCCGCCCGGTAAAACTGTTCAACCCGAGCCTCGGTCTGGTGCACAAACACGTAGGCCTGCAGGTAGGGAATCCCCCGGCAGTGGCGAAAAATGCCCTTGCGATCGGGCAAGGTGGCCGCCTCAAGGCTATAGCCAGGAGTAGGATCAGCCAAGATCTCAAACATCACGCAGGGGTTCAGCACCCGATCCTCCTGGCCATCGTGGAGCAGGGGTTCGCCTGCCACCACCATCAGGTCGGGGTATACCCCGATGCCCTGGTCTGGCAGCCAAACCTGCACCCCCCGGGGCAGCACCTCGTAGAGGCTGTGCCCGCAGGTGACATCCATCAGGCGCATCAAGTTTCGCAAGATGCGACCCTGATTGACCGAACTCTTACTCATGCCCGTCTTCGGCCTCGCCTCCCACCACCACGTTGCGGATGCGAAGGCTGGGGCCGCCACAGCCTACCGGTAGACCGTTCTGCCCGCCCTTGCCACAGCCCCCCGACTCATCCCAATAAAAGTCGTCGCCGATCGCCTCGATATCGGCCAGGGTGCGAAACACATTGCCCGATAAAGTGACATCGCGCACTGGCTCGGCCAGTCTGCCGTTGCGAATCATCCAGGCCTCGCCGGCGGTGAAGGTGAACATTTCGCCATTGGTCATGCCCTCTAGCCAGTTGCGGGCGTAGACGCCCTCTTTGATGTCAGCAAACAGGTCGTTGATGGGGGTGGTACCGCGCTCAATCCAGGTGTTGGTCATGCGCACCAGGGGCGAGTAGTGGTAGTTGAGGCAGCGGGCGTTGCCGGTGGGCTGCTCGCCCAGCTTGCCCGCCGTCTCGCGGGAGTGCAGCCGCCCCACTAGCACCCCATCCTCAATCAGCTGAGTGGTAGTGGCGGGAGTGCCCTCGTCGTCGTAGAAATAGCTGCCTCGGTGCCCCTGGGGAGCTGCGCCGTCAAAAATTTGCAGGCTGTCGGGGCCAAACCGACGGCCCAGGCTCATCGACTCCAGCAGATCGGGGTTTTCGTAGGCCATATCGGCCTCCGACAGGTGGCCAAAGGCCTCGTGAACAAAGAGCCCAGTCAAAATGGGGTCGATCACCACGTCGTAGGCCGCCCCTCGCACCGGGGGCAAGTCCAGAGCCGCCACGGCCCGCTGGGCGGCCCCCATCACCTGGTGATCCAGATTTTCCAGGTCTTCATAGGCCTGGCGCGAGCCGGTAGTCTCACGCCCGGTTTGAACCGTGTCGCCATCGCGAGCGGTGGCGGCAAAGCGCATTTCCATATCTGACCAGGCCTGGTCAATCAAGGTGCCTTCAGAGGTAGCCAGCAGCACTCGCTGGGCCACATCGTTGTAGCGCACAGAGGTGGTGGCAATGCGGCCGTCCAGGCTCTGGAGCAGGTCGGCATAGTGGCTGCACAGGGCTTTTTTGCGGGCCAGGGGAATCGATCGCGGGTCGGCCCCGGTCAAGGGTAGCCGGCGAGTAATCTGTACCGGGTCAACGGGCGCTAGCAGCGTCTCATCGTGGCCCACCAGGCGAGCGGCGGCGACGGCAGCCTCTACACAAGGGGCCAGACTCTCCAGGTCATTGAAGCTGGCAAAGCCCCAGCCGCCTCGGTAGCAGGCCCGCACATGGCCACCGATCGCGATCGCCTCGCTCAGCGTCTCGGCCTGCCCACCCCGCAAAAAAATATCGGTACCCTCCGACTGCTCCAGGCGAATCGCCAGGTAGTCTACGCGCGGCCCCCAGCGATCGCACAGCTCCTGCAATCGGCCCTTTGCCTGATCAATCGCCTCTGCCATTCCCAAATATCCCCGCCGCTTTCCCCAAATGTATCATTCAGAAGACCCCGCCCCCAGGCTAAAATCACAGGTATGACTACAGACTTTGACTACACCCTACCTCCGGCCGTACGGCGTATTTCAGGCTCCTTTCGCGTCGTGGGCTGGGTCAGCTTTTGGGTTCAGATCGTGCTGGCGGCAATCTCTAGCCTGGTGCTGATGTTTGCCCTGGTCAACCTCAACGCGCGATCGGGCGTTGGCGGGGCCAACCCCGGCACCGGCGTAGGGCTACTATTGGCCGCCCTGGGGCTGGTGGCCGTCTACCTCAGTGCCTTTTGGGCCTTTCGCTACACGCGGTTGGGCCGGCGACTGCGCGGCCGCGACACCGCCAGACGCCCCAGCCCCAAAGATGCCATCCAAACCCTGCGGCTGGGCACCGTGATCAGCATGGTGGGCATGTTGATTACCCTATTTGGCAGCCAGGCGCTGATCGGGTCGCTGCTGGGCAAGGCTCTGGCCCAGCCCCAGGGGGGCACCGTATTTGTGCCCGGCAACGTGGGCCAATACGTCGAAGCGTTCGATATTTTTGTGGTGCAGGCGAATACAAACACGCTGCTGGCCCACTTTGTATCGCTGGCCGCTACCCTATGGCTGCTGCGCACGGTAAACCGGGCCTAAGCCATTACCATGCCGCCATCGACGTTAAACACCTGACCGGTAATGTAGGCTGCCGCCGGGTCTGCCGCTAAAAACCGCACCATACCGGCAATGTCTTCGGGCTGACCAAACCGCCCCAGGGGAATAAACTTGAGGATTTCTTCGGTATTGTTCAGGTCGCCAGTCATATCGGTTTCGATAAAGCCGGGGGCCACGGCATTGGCAGTTACCCCTCGGCTGGCCAGTTCTTTAGCCACGGTTTTAGTAAACCCAATCACCCCGGCCTTGGCGGCGCTGTAGTTGGCCTGGCCAGGGTTGCCCATCTGCCCCGCCACCGAGGCAATATTGATAATTCGCCCCGATCGCTGCTTCAGCATCAGCTTAGCTACGGCGCGGGTACACAAAAATACTCCGGTCAGGTTGAGGTCGATCACGGCCTGCCAGTCTTCGGGCTTCATGCGCAGCAGCAGGGTATCGCGGGTGATGCCCGCGTTGTTGACCAAAATATCGACTCGGCCGAATTTCTCCAGGGTGCTACTAATTAGCGCATCTACCTGGTCGGCCTGAGAAACATCGGCCTGGATGGCGATCGCACTGCCGCCCCCTTCAACAATCGCAGCCACGACCTCATCTGCTGCTGAGCCAGAGCGGGCGTAGTTGACGACGACCTTGGCCCCCGCCACTGCCAAATCGAGGGCAATAGCTCGGCCAATCCCCCGCGAAGCCCCCGTAACCACAGCAACCTGGCCCTCCAGGGATGGGGATGATGTACTCATTGGGTCACCTCGCTCAGCAGAATATGCCCAATGGTTTTATCACAAAATAGGGTGCGTCTGTGAAGCGATGCACCCTATAGTTTTCATACTTGGGATACCGCCAAGGCGGCTGGGATGATTGCTAGAGAACGAGCAAATTAGAGGGTTGGGTTGTCGCACTGGGCATTGCTGGCGGTCTTGAGGGTGCCCAGCAGGTTAGCGACAATCACGCACTGCTTAGCGCCAGAGTTTTCAACCGCGATGCTAATTACAAACGGTAGAGCAGTGCTAGAGGCAGACCCTGCCACTGTACTTTTGCTGATGGTGGGCAAGCCGCGATAGTCAAAGGTGATGGTGTCAAAAGTGGCGTCTCTAGTACCCGCTGAATTGACAAAGTAAGAGGTCAGCCGCAAGTTGCCGACGTTATTTGCATCGCCTCCTAGGATTTGAGTCACGTTGTTGTTGACGACAACGGTAGGTATGGTAGCGGCATCCTCAATTTTTATCGGTCTAGATAGGCGTCTTTGGATGGCGTCTTGTTGGGCATTTTTTAAGGTCTGCATGAGTTCAGTTTTAACGGTGTTCACCCGCTGGCGGTTGAGAAACCCCAGCCAGCTCGGTGCGGCAATACCCGCCAAAATGGACGCGATGATCACAACAACCAAAACCTCGATCAGAGTAAACCCTGCGGTTTGATTGGTTTTGTAGAATGTAAAGGGTTTCATAACAGCCAATACCTTGAAGAATCGAATGACCAGTGGCCTAACTAGCAACGGGACTGGGTTATCTGCTTTTTTCAATAACGCCACGAACCTGAACTTCAGTATTGATGGCCGGCAAACTACTGGCTCGACTTCTTGGGCCAAAGACTACAGCAGTGCCTGTGCCAGGGTCAGCGGTATTGCCTCGCAGAGAAACGTATAAGCTTTGGTTTAGAACATTGCCGCCAGCCGCACTATTATCTCTAACGCAAACAAAAAAGTTGTTAGAGTTACTGGCGTTTGCTACCGCAGGAGCTACAAGACCGGTTGGGCAAGTGACAGCGGCGTTGCCAGTGTCGTGCCTATCGATGAAGTCGGCCAAGACGACAGCCTTTCCTTGGGTGTTGCCAGTTCCCTTTAACCATCCAGCAAAACTGTTGCCTGGCTTAGATGGGTCGCGATAGCCCGGTGTTGATTGCAGGGTGCTGAGGTTGGAGTAATTAGTTAGCTCGTAGCGGATAATGCGGCGAGGACCGGACCAAAGTGCACTACCGGTATTGTCTTGGTGAGAATAGATGACTAAGTCGTAGACACTATGGCGAACTTTTAGGGTCTCGCATTCTTGTACTTTTGCGGGATTGGTGCAATCTGCATTATTTATGTCACCAACATTAATGGGCGTTAAACGCCAAAATGCCAAGACCGGAGTCCCCGGTGGCCTATCTGCTACTGTTAGCTGATTAACTACATCTGCTGGGGTTGAGTAAACGTAGACGGCCTCTCGCACATCTCTGCTGATGTAGTCTAGGGCTCGTCTGACATCTTGCTGAGCTTGAGTGAGTCTCTCTTCTCTGGCGTTAACACCCAGTAGCTCGACGACCAGGTATAGCAAGCTACCTATGATCACAGAGCCAACAACAATCGCGACTAGCAACTCAATCAACGTAAATCCACGATGCTTAGCCCTGCTTCTGGTTAACAGCCAGCGGGTTAGGGCGACAGGAGGGAGAGAAGATGCCATGGGATTACACAACCCATAAAAGAACAGTAATGCTAGACATAATTTACGGAGTAGATGCGTAGAGCGCTGGAGGCAAGGCCCAATGATTAGCTGACCTAACTACGGAGCAGCCGTGCATGCTGCGGGTAAGGCTTGGGTGCTGTTGGTCGTACTATTAAAGTAGGTGGTTAAGTTGCACAGCGAATTGCCCTCGTTGCTGGTGGCAATGGTGGTGTAAAGCATGGCTAGGGGCCGAGTGCTGCGCCCACCATCGCCGCTGGTCATTACTAATTTGGCGGGCTGCAAGGACAGGGTGCCTGTAGCACTGCGATCGTAAACTCTTACACCCATAGCAAAGGCCACGGGAACGCCGCCCACCAATTGGCCTCTAGCCCGGAAACGCTGTACCAAAAAGTCTGGCTGACCGTCGCCGTCAATATCCCTAGGGAAGGCACGGCGAAAGTCAGTGGCGTCAGTAACGGTGATGTCAGGGGCCTGGGCAGTTGCGACATCTTTATCAGACACGGTAGGTGCCGATGCTGGCAGGTCGGCAACAGCATAGCCGCCCCGTTCGACCAACACACGAACGCTATCAATTTCGCTTTGGGCCAGGGCTAGGGCTTGCTCAGATTTTTGGCTGTGCACCCGGGTCGCCACCGAAAGAATCATGGCTGGGGCAATGGCGCTAGAGACCAAAGCCACCATCACAATAGCGACTAGACACTCAATCAGCGTTAAGCCTTGTTCTTGTGCTCTACGCCCTGAGCCAGAGAGTTTGAGGTTAGGGCTCAACCTATACAAGCGATGCCTTAGCAGTTTAGTGATCATGGCGCAGTTCCTTGACGGTGGGATGACGGGGCTGCCCCCAAGGGGGGGCAGCAGAGCACTTAACTAGGCCTAGGCAGGGCAGTTGCCGCGAATGTTGGCGTCAAAGACGGGAGCGGCACCTGCTCTATTAGCACAACGCAGATTGACGATATAGGGGTCGTCGGCGGGCAACTCGCGGTAGTACTCACTGCGGGGGGTGCCAACGGTGATAAAGCGCCGGGCTGCCGCTGCGGGGGGGTAGTAGAGCAGGGCTGGGTCGTACCCCCAACGACGAATGGGGGGGAAGTAGTAGCCCAACTCCTCTCCCACATTGGGAGTACCAGGGACGAGAACAACGGGGTCAGAGCCGGGTTCCCAGGCATCGTGCTCGAAGGGGCCAGTGGAGGCGGTGGAAAAGTTAAGCTGAAAAAACGAACCGGCGATGTTCAGGCTTGTGTTTTGCCAGGATTCGGTTAGCCGGGGGTAGTTATTCAAGCCCCCATAGCCCTGGTTGGGGCGATTGGGCACAATGCCAGCAATAAATAAAGCGTTGACGGAGATAGGGTTTGCAACCGTCCGGTTATTTTGCCGACGCGCATTCTCACCGTCAGGTATCCCAGTCCAGTTACCTGGAGCCAACGTGTTAATAGCCGTGGCGGTAGGTGCAGTGCCCACAAAAGCATTACCATTGCGGCCAATAAACACGGGGGCGGTGGTACCTCCTTCTCTGATTACGGTTTGCGCAGCATTAGGACGGCTCTGGTTCATGTAGGAGGTGTTAGTTGCCTGAGCAGACCCAGGTCTAGCCTCGGTAAAGGTGTCATCTGCATCGCCGTCGACAAAGCCATTTGACAGAATGGTGACAGCATCGGCCAGAATTTCGACCGGTCGCCATTTGTCTTTATCGGGCTGAGCGAAGTTTTGGTTCAATACTGCCTGGGTTCTGTTGTTGTAGAAGTTGTTATTGTTCCAGTCAACGTTGCCCACGAGAGCGGTAAATTCTTCTATGGGGCCTGTAGTGGCAACGTGACGGTTGAAGTCGCCCTGGATGTAGACACTGTTGTCGGTAACCAGGGTCATGCCTACATTACGGGCATAGTTGCGGCTCATGTCGTCGCCGTTGCGGAGCCGGAAGCCGTGGGGGCGACGGTCGGGGTCGGCCACAAAGTCTACTGGCTTGAGGCTAATGCCTAACGTGGTAAGCGGCGGATCTTGCTCTGAGCCTGGCGTGGTAACCATGCGGCAGTCGGCAGAGGTAATGGTGGCAACTGTCAGACAAGCACTGGCGTTCTGACCAGACTTTTTAGGCCGCACAATTTCGTCTTCCCGCACGGCGTCTTCTCTAAAAGCGTAGACAATACCCTCAGCAAAGATGTCGCAGCTTTTGGCTGCGTCTGCGATGTTTTTGGGGTCGACAATACAGGCCACATCAGGAATCCAGTAGTCGGTGCCATTTTGGCTGTTGGTGAGCCGGTTGAGGTCGATATCTAGCACTCGAACGGCCATTTGCTCGCGGCCATTGAATAGGCCTTTGTCGAGGAAGGGAACGTTGATACCTGTGCTTGCACCGGTGGAGATCAGGAAGGCTTGGTCGGCGGCATTGGGGTTGGTCAAGGCTGTTGTACTAGCGGCAACCGGTACTCTCCAGTTGGTTAGAGCTTCTGATAGCGTTCTGGGTACGGCGGCAATTGCATCAATACCGTCGATGGGGTCGGTGCCGACGACGCGATATGGGGCAGAGGCGGGAGCAACGGGTTCGGTGGCTGGCGGGTTAACCGAGCGCACGTAGGGATTGGTGATGTACTCTTCTGCTACCTGGAGTTGAGGACGAGGAGGTGTTACTGGTGAACCAGGAACTGGCAGATTTACTCCATCGGGCTGTTGATGAACCCCAGTACCATCGTGGTCATGTGGATCCATGGGGAACAGGTAGTACAGGCTGGGAAAGCGAATTGGGGCATTCAGGGTATCGTTCTGGCTGCACCCGATGATACCTGCAAGAGCGACCCGCGCTGTCCCACCCGGACCGCCAGCGGCTAGGGACCGGAAAATGTTTGGATTGCAGCTAGATTTATAAATGCGCGTTGTGCTCCCCTGGCCTACTGGGTTTATAAGCCCGCTGTCAGGGTCCCAAGTGACCTCATTGCCTGATGTAAACGTGATATCACCGAAAGTTCGCTGGGTATAGCCTGCACGAAACCCTAGTTCGCGATCGCGCAGGAGGATATTGAGAGTGTTGGCTTTTTCCGCAAGTGCCCTGAGGCCGGCGAGGTTAGCCGCGTTGCTATTCACTAGAGAGCTAAGAACTGTCTCCCACTGGCTATAGGTAAACTCGGCAAAGAAATCAGCCGAATCACACTCTTTCTGGAATTGCCCTATGCCTGTTGGATCGTTTGCGCATTGCGAGTTGGTAGAAACTTGGGTATCATTCCAAGCCTGATTTTTATTGATTAGGTTCAGGGCAGTCCGGACCTGTGCTTCCCCCCCATTCAAAGAAGCATTAGGCAAGTACTTTCTATCATCGATATAATCTGCAATACGCTGCACTGCCGTAACGCCCTGGTTCAGGAAGGGGTTGATGCTGGGGGGATCTGTATAGTTCTCCAGTAGTTTCTTACCTTCGGCAAGATCGGAGCTAACGTTGTAGGCCAACATACTCACCGTGCAGGCGGCGCTGTGGAGGGTAGCTTTGTCAGCAGCACTCAGGTCGTTATAGGCAACACCGGCATCGAGATACTCTTCAAAGATGCGGCGAAGGGGAGAGAAGTCGCCCCACATGTTGAAGTAAGGGGCCGGATGGACATTGGTATCTTGCACCGCTTGGAAGTAAGGCGCGCCCCCTTTTGGATCGCCAGCAAAGCGGGCCAGGTTGCGCAGGGCAATGCCCAGGGGCTGGGTGTTGCCAATTTGGGTGGCAAACAACGTCGGGGTATTAAACGCGGCAGGAAATTGAAACTCCCAGCCATTAGTACCCTGCCCCCGGAGGAAGTCGGTTCTGAGGAGAGTGGTTGCAGTGGGGTAGTTGCGGAAAGTGCGGCTATCAATAATGCTCTGCTGACTGCCAGGGTGCGCCGTCATCGCCATACAGGCGGCAGGAAACTCGCCATTGTTGGTTTTGTAGTGATATACCACCATGCTCTGCACCGCCGCCAGGTTATCTCGCAGGGCACGCTTCTGGCGATACTCGTTGGCCCCAATTTTGCTGCCGACGGTTGGTTGTGTTGTTGCACTGGGGGGGTAAAGGCGATCTGGTTCGACAGCATTGGTCGCCGGGTTACGGTTCCACTCCACTGGGTTGCCCAGTTGCAGCCGTTCACCCACAATCAGGCGCAGACCATTCTTCACGGCCTGGCGTTCCCAGTAGCCATCCAAGCCTATTGTCGGGTCAGTTAACGCAGTATTGGTCGTCGGAATTTTGCTACCTGCGAGCTGGCTGGCTGAAACGGCCAGGGATGCATCGGTTTCGCTATAGCGAGGTTTTGGCCCCCAGCGGTCGTCGGCTCTGGAGAAGTCGTCTACAAAGGGCTTAGCTACCTTTTTGTTAAAAATTCGCCCGCCAGTAAAGATCTGGTTCTTCTCCCACTCAGCCTTATCCCGAGTCCAGCCGCCCGCGGTGTGCTCTAATATATCTTCGGTAAACAGCTTCAGCGGGTTCACCGCCACAGCGGCTGGTGTACCCCCATCGACCGAATCTTTAGCGTTAGCAGTATTGGCAGTAAGTTGTTTATCAGTAATGGGGATGATCCTATCGCCATTGAAGATGTGGAAGATGGTAGGGTTGCTACTGCCAAAGGTGTTATTTGCAACAGAGCCATGGAGGATCTGTCCCTCGAACGAACCATTCTTCGCCCCTACGGTGAGTTCTGAGGCTTCTTTGCTGTAAACGCAAGAATGTTGGGAGCTGATCATATAGGAGGTCAAAGAACCACCTCCATTACTGGTAGCCATCAGGCTGCTATCGGTGTGCATGGCCCCATTAATCGTAAACGGAGCGCCGGGGGCGATTTCTAAGTCGTAGCGGAACCAGGCCGCCCACTTGTTGCCCCGGTTGGCAATGCGCGACTGCTGAAACTCAAAGGCCTCTACAGTTCTATTGGCATCGTTTGCGTTGGGCACAAACACATTAATTTGAAAATTCTTTTGTAGGGCGCTGGTGGAGCCATTATTAACCACCTGCCAGCCTTTCTCAGCTCTGGCATTGCTACAAATTGAGGTGGCCTCGGTGGTGGCCTGCGGGCCAGTACGGGTCACCAGGGCATTGGCTTTATCTTGATTAATCGGACTGGTCACACTCTGAAGACCAGCGCCAGCAGTAGCCCGTCGGTCGGCTCTGGTGGCCTGATCGTCTACCAGAATTGAATAGACGATGGTTTCGCCATTGGCATCGCTGACAAACGACCAGGCGTTGTCGAGTATGGTGTCGTTGTTAATATCTAGCCGGGTTTCGCCGGGCAGGGTGAAGGGGTCGCCGGTCAGGGCCACTACTCCTGGCTCGTAGGGCACAGTCAGCATCATGCTGGCCAAAAAGTCGCCCGTGGGCAGGCCACTGCTGAGGCGGCTGTCTTTGTTGAATAAAAACTCGATTTTGGCTCTGGCCCGGTCGAGAGCCGGAGTAGCCGCGTTGGCAATTACCTGCTGCTCGCGCTGGGAGATGGCCATATCGCTGCGGGTAAAGGAGCGATAGGTGAGAGCGGTGGCGGTGAGCACCACCATGAGCACTAACAACACCGTGGTTGGCAACACAAAACCCGACCGGGCCAGGCGGGCCGGCCGGTTGGCCAAGAGCACAAGTTGTAACAACCCGGTAACTAATCGCTTTAGCGCCGCTTGAGGAAGCCGCAAAGCTTTTCGCAGTAGATGACGACTCATGTTTCTAAGACCGATGTGCCAAACAACAAAACCGATAACTCGTGTGGGGTCAGGCCTACTTAGGAGGCATTAGCCTTACAGCAGCAATAAACTTGCCAAGCCACAGCCAAACGTCCGGCCAGGACGGCTGTAGCTTAAAGGAAAAAACGGGGGTGCTCCAGGGGCTGAGGTAGGGGCCAGTAAACGTCATGGGCGCTGCTACGGAAGCAGACAACATTTACCTATTAAAATACCCAGCTATTGTAACGGAGCGATCAGAGTTGTAAAGTTGCTTGCTTTACCGCCGCGATCGCCGACTACGGTTTTGACCTTGCGCCCAAAGGGCTAAGGGCAGCTGGGTAGGCCTGGGGGCGTTTACCTCAGGCCTCTATCTTATTGAGAACTTCACAAAGTGTACTGAGTATTTTTTCGATACTTAATCGATTTCGAGTAACTTTTTTGTGCCGGTGAGCAGCTCAATACGGAGATGGCTAGTCGTTTACACCAGCGACATCGGCCAGGGCATGGCGTAACAACGGTGGCTTGCCAGCGACTTACACAACTTTTACCTGATCGTACGGCAACCCCTAAGCTTAGGTCGTAAACCCCGTACAGCAGAGGTTTGGCCCTTCGGTAAACCCTGCTCGTTTGGGGCGTTTTCCCCTCTGGGGCAGCGGGGTCAGGGGCCGCAAAATCAAGGAAGTGAGCGGTCAGCGGGGAGGTTCCCCAACGCCTCGCCCCTTTCAGTTGGCCCTATAGGACTTGCCTCCATGAAACCACAAACCCCTTTGCAATCGGCCTACAGCACCTTTGTGGAGCAGGTCGAGAAGGCCCAGGTGCAGCGGGTAACTCTGTACCCCGATCGCATTGACTACAATCTCAAGCCTGAGTTTGGCCGCCACCGCTACACGACTCAGCCCGTGGGTTCTACGGATGACGTTGTCAGTAAGCTCAAGCGGCAAGGGGTGCGGGTCGCGATCGCCGCCGAGCCGTTGCCCCCCGCGGGCATCGCTGGGCTGATTATTTCTTCGGGCCTGCTGGTAGGGGCGCTGGCCCTGGCGGCAAAATTTAGCAGCGCGGGGGGTGGGGTTGGCACCGCCGTGGGCATGGGCAAAAGTAAGGCCCGCACCTACGGCAAAACCAAGACTGGCGTTACCTTTGCCGATGTGGCCGGGGTAGACGAGGCCAAGCAGGAGCTGCAGGAGGTGGTCGATTTTTTGGCCAATGGTGACAAGTACCGCAAGCTGGGGGCCAAGATTCCTAAGGGAGTGCTGCTGGTGGGGCCGCCTGGAACGGGGAAGACCCTGCTGGCCAAGGCGATCGCCGGGGAAGCCAAGGTGCCCTTTCTGAGCATGGCGGGCTCTGAATTTGTGGAGATGTTTGTGGGCGTTGGCGCCTCACGGGTGCGCGACCTGTTTAACAAAGCCAAGCGCCAGGCTCCCTGCATTGTATTTATCGACGAGCTAGACGCGGTGGGCAAAACCCGCGGCGGCAACGCGGCGGGTGGCAATGACGAGCGCGAGCAAACCCTGAACCAGCTGCTGACCGAAATGGACGGCTTTGACGGCACCGATGGGGTGATTGTAATTGCCGCCACCAACCGGCCTGAAACCCTTGACCCAGCGTTGCGCCGCCCTGGCCGCTTCGATCGTCAGGTGCTGGTCGATCGCCCCGACAAGAGCGGCAGGCTAGAGATTTTGCAGGTGCATGGCCGAGGCGTAGCCCTTGGTGAAGACGTCAACCTGGAGGAAATTGCGGGCCAAACCGCTGGTTTTGCGGGGGCCGACCTGGCTAACCTGGTCAATGAGGCGGCTCTGATGGCGGCTCGCCACAACCGACAGGCGGTGCTCATGGCCGACTTTAGTGAGGCCTTTGAGCGGGTGATTGCGGGGTTAGAAAAGCGCTCTAGGGTGCTGACGACCGCTGAGCGCCAGACCGTGGCCTACCACGAAGTGGGCCATGCCCTGGTGGGGTCGCTTATGCCCGGCGGCAACCGGGTGACCAAAATTTCTATTGTGCCGCGGGGGCTGGGGGCGCTGGGGTATACCCTGCAAATGCCGGAGAGCGATCGCTTTTTGCTGCTCGAAGACGAACTGCGGGGCCAGCTGGCTACGCTGCTGGGGGGTCGTGCTGCCGAAGAGATTGTCTTGGGCAAGGTTTCGTCGGGGGCCAGCGACGACATTCAAAAGGCAACAGACCTGGCCGAGCGGGCGGTGACCCAGTACGGCATGAGCGCCAGCCTTGGCCCGGTGGCTTTTGCCAAAGCATCGGCCCAATTTCTAGATGGCGGTAGCGACAGACGGGTAACTAGCCCCGAAGTGGCGACCGAGATCGATCGCCAGGTGAAGCTGCTGCTCGACAACGCTCGGTCTATGGCGATCGCAATTCTGCGGCTCAATCGGGGGCTGCTGGAGTCGGCTACCCAGACCCTGCTTGAGACTGAGGTA
>DASQNN010000016.1:0-7295 GCA_035644955.1 Nodosilinea sp.
GCCGCCCCGCCCAGCTCACCTTACCGGGCAGCGGCGGCTCCAGCTTCAGGTTTTGCTCAACGCTAGCCACATCCATGGGGCGGCTAAAGGTGATTAAAAAGGCCCGGTCTTCGGCTCCAACCTGGCGGTCTTGCCAGGTAAAGTCACGCACCCGCGCCGTGGCATGGTCGCCCGAGAGAATTAGCAGCCCCAGAACCAGGGAAAGGCCGGCAATAACGATCAGGGCCAGGCGATCGAGGGGGTAGGCCAAGCGGGGGAAACGAGAGCGGCGACGGCGACGGGCCATAGTTAATATTCGTAGGGAGTACGGGGCTCAGGAATTTCGGTGAGGGTGGCCGAGCCAATGGCAAGCTGGCGCTTGCCGTCGAGGGTGGTGGTCTGCATGGTGCCCTCAATTTCGAGCCAGGTGTCGGGGGCGGGGCGGGGCGTGCCCGCTGGCAGCTCTACCGGTAGCCCTACGGGGTAGGCGTCGGCGGCGCAGCAGGTGAGCACAAACCGCGAAATCATAATCACATTTTCGGGCCAGTCGGGAATGTGGGTGACGAACCCGCTAACTTTGGCCGCCTGGCCACTGTAGGCGTCGGGCTCGGGATACACGTTGAGGGTGCGCACCCAGTCCACAATGGTGCGGTCTTCAGAATCGCCGCTCAGGGAAAACCGCTGAGGCCGCGATCGCGTTTGACCCAGCACGTCGGTGATGCCCCGCTGAAACGCCGTCTCGCTGGCAAAGGGACGGGGGGTATAGATCATGCCAAACACCGCGATGGCAATCAGCAGCGCGCTGCTGAACTGGCGGGGCAGCAGCGCCACGTGCTCCTGGCTGCGCAGGGTCTGTCCCCGCTGCTGGCGATAGCTGAGCCACACCTGTACCAGGCGGGCGATTCCCATCGCCAGCAGTAGCACCATCGCCAGATGGGCCAGCCACATGTAGTCGGGGTGCAACAGTAGGTAGAGCTTGCCGGTTAGGGTAAAGCGCAGCAGCATCAACCCCCACAGCAGCAGCATGGTGGCATCGACGAGGGCCTGCCAGGGCACAGACCGGCCGGGGGCGCGAGAACCGTTAGCTTTGGGAATAGAGGTCATGGGCGCTGGTCAGAGCTAGGGGTTGACAGAGGACAAAGACGCTAACAATTTCTAGCTCGTGTAGAGATTCATCACCAGGGTGAGCAGGAAGGTCAGCTGTGCCGCCAGCACAAATAGATAGACAATAGCCCGCCCCTTAAACACCGTCAGCAGCAGGCTGATGTTCTTTAGGTCGATCATCGGGCCAAACACCAAAAAGGCCAGCAGGGCACCGCTGGTGAAGGTAGAGGCAAAAGACAGGGCAAAAAACGAATCGACCGTGGAGCAGATCGACACCACCCAGGCCAGAGCCATCATCGCCAAAATCGACGTTACCGGTCCCTGGCCCAAGCTTAAAATCACTTCGCGGGGCACGGCCACCTGCACAAAGGCCGCGATCGCGCTGCCAATCACCAGCACCGCCCCTAGCTCGCGCAGCTCCAGCACCATGTTGTCAACCATCATGCGCAGCCGGGTAGATAGGGGGGGCAGGGCCACCGCCACCTGGGCCAGCACCTGGGCGGGCGGCGCATCCAGCTGGAGCACCTGCCCCGGCGACTGCATTAAAAACGTGCCCGACTTGAGCAGGGGAGATAGCTCCGGCTCTGCTGGGGTCGCAACCGAGGTTGCAACGGCCGGCTCAGGCTCGCCCATCATGCGGGTGAGATTGTCCTGTAGGAAAGGGCGAACGTCTTCCTGGGCGCTAAAGATCAAGGCGATCGCAACGGCCACAATCAGGGTAAACCCCACCCGCAAAAACACAATTTCTGGCTGGTCACGAAAGGCAATCCAGGTGGCCCAAAACACCACTGGGTTCACAGTGGGGGCGGCCAGCAAAAAGCCGATCGCCACCGCCGTCGGGGCTCCCTTCATCAACAGCCGCCGGGCCACAGGGATGTTGCCGCACTCACACACGGGAAACATAAACCCGATCAAACTTCCCGCCAGGGCCGCCAGCACTACATTTTTAGGAATCATCGTCAGCAGCTTTTGCTCATCGACGAACAGCAGCAGCACGCTGGAAAAAATCACCCCCAGCAGCAAAAAGGGCATCGCCTCTACCAGCAAGCTAAAAAATAGCGTGATGCCGTTGTTGAGTTGGGTCATAGAACCGACCATGGTGCAGGGAAACATCCCGGCGGGTGGGCACCCCCAGGCAGAAGCACATTTTAGCGGATCTTGTTGCCCCCTGCCCGCCGCCGGGGATCGCCTGTGCCGATGACGATCCCCAGGGCGAGACTGGGCAACCAAGCAGCGCTAGAGGCTACAGAAAATCAATCGCCATGTGCACGCTGGTCTCCAGGGTTTGCTGCGGCTCAATCATCAGCAGATTCTCCCCCGTATTGAGCGCATTGCGGGGAGCTGTCCAGGGCTCGAGGCAGTAGTAGTCTTTACCCTTTACCGTCCAGAACACCAGCTTGGTATAGTCGGCGCTCCAGGAGAGGGTGAGCCGTCGCCCCAGGTCAGGGTCGGTCACCGTGGCGCTAGAGGCCGTTAGGCTCTGAAAGGCCAGGTCGATTTCAGCCTGGTTAAAGTCGAAGCAGCCCCCAAAGGGTTCGACATCGCCGCTCAGGTGGTTGCGGAACTCCGCCGCAGGAATTTCAAACTCCAGCCGGGTCTTGTCATTGACCAAAAAATAGGGGTGCAGCCCGCTAGAGAAGGGCATGGGCCGGGCCGAAAGATTCGTGAACTGCTGCTGCACCTCTAGACCGTGGCCCCGCAGCTTAAAGGTGAAAGTCAGCTTAAACTCAAAGGGATACTGGGCTAGAGTGGCCTCGCTGCTGGTCAGCTCCAGGGTCAGGCTGGCCGCATCGGTAATGTCCTGCTGGGTGACCTGCCAGGGCAGGTTGCGGGCCACCCCATGCTGCTTGAGGGTATAGGTTTGGTCGCCCAGGCGGTACTGGTCGTCCGGCAGGTTGCCGCAGATGGGAAACAAAATGGGAATGCCCCCCCGCACCGAGAGCTTGGGGTCGGCAAAGCGATCGCGGTCAAAGTAGAAAATTTCCTGGCCCTCGACCTGCCAGCGGGTGACCAGGCCGCCGCGATCGGGCACAATTTCGAGGCAGGCGGTGGTGTCGGTGTCCGACAGTACGTAGGTCGAAGCAGAGTCTGCTTTTAGGGCAACGGCAAACACAGGGCACCTCAGCGGCAGTATGCCTAGACGTTATCACAGCTCCCCCAAGCCGTCAGGTGCCCGAGGGAATTCCTGCTTCACCTTCTTTCTTACTTTTCTCTTCGCCGCTGTGGGATAACGCCCCTGTAGGCTTCACCTTGCAGGGGCGCTGCACTAGGCCCAGGGCAGCTCAATCTACCGCCGCCGGCGCGGGGCTATCGGGTACGGTATCCGCCCAGGTAGAGGGTTCAAGGGCTTTGCTGGGAGAGGTTGGCAGCGGTTTTAGGGTGGCTACGGGCTCTGCAACGCCCCGATTAGGCTGCTGCTGAGGGGGAAATACTTCGACATCTGGGCGGCTGCCGTCGGACTCGCTGCGCGCATCGCCCCCCGCTCGCTGGGGCGGTACCGGTTTAAACTCCCGCTGCTCAGGCGATACCTTTGGCCCCCATTCCAGCAGTTCTTCGTTGAACTCTATCTCTAGCTCTGGCTGCACCGCGGGCTCGTCGGTGGCCTCGGCTCCAGGCGTGGAGTCTGCCGGAACCGGCAGCTCATCCACAGGATCGCTTGATTCAGGAGGGTCGCTCGATTCAGGTTCAGTTATGGCCTCAGGCAACAGCTCGGGCCGCTCGTCCTGCTCGGCTTCTGGCTGAACTTCTGGCTCTATCGGCAGCACCTCTTCTGCCTCGGGCGACACAAAGGGGCTGCTGGGGTCACTGATGGTTTCGGGAGGTGTTTCTGAAGCCTTGAGATCGAGCACCAAGGGCGACTTGAGCGGCTTGTCAAACTGCGAAGACGCCTGCTCAATGCGCTGCAACACCTCGGTGCTGGCGGAACCGCTGAGGGTTTTGGGGCGAGAGTCCCGCACCCGCACCGGCACTAGCTCCACCCGCATCTGGTCGTCTTTAAGCGACACCTTCAGCACCGCAGAGTCCTGGTTTTCCACCGGCTCGTCGGGGCGAAAAACAAAATCGCCTAGGGAATAGGCAATGGGTCGACCCTTGTAGACTTCGCCCCCCTGAATCACAGTGGGGTGGTAGCCCACCACCACGTCGGCCCCCTGGTCAATGGCGAGGCGGGCCAGGTTAGTCTGCATAAAATTGGGCTGCTCGCTGAGGTGGTCAACCCAGCGAAAGTTCACCACAATCCAGTCCACTTCGCTGCGTAGGGCCTGGATATCGGCCACAATCTCGGGCATGTTCTGGGCGTTGAAGCCGGCTCGGTCTTTAAAGGCCGTGGCGGCTTTAAAGGTTTCTACCTCTTTGGCAATGGCCTGATCGCTAGCGCCAGCCCGCTCCTTAAGCACAGAGGTGTCGTGGGCGGCGTTGCTGCCCCCCATGGCGTAGCTCAGGTAGGCAATTCGCTTGCCTTTGATATCTAGCACCTCGGGACGGCGGGCCTCGAGGGCGTTGCGCCCGGCCCCAATGCGGTAGAGCCCTTTGCTGTCGAGGGTGGTTAGGGTTTCGTCTAGACCCGCCGCCCCGTAGTCCATCAGGCGGCTGTGGGTGAGGTTGACAATGTCGACCCCGCTGTCGACCAGCAGCTCAACGGCATCGGTGCGGGTCTGGTGGCGCAGCCCCTCCTGCAGGTTGGTGGCCGCCGTCGCCAGCGGAGTGGCCAGGTTGACCAGGGCTAAATCGGCCTGGCCGTAGTCGGCTACGTCGGCAAAAAAGCCGCCTGGGGTCGTCAGGGTGTCGGGGGCAATGTCATCGAGGGAAATGTCGCCGCCAAACAGAAGGGTGACATCGTCGCTGGCCACCGGCGTGTTTTTTTGATGGGTAATGACGCCTACCGGCTCTAGGGCCGCATCTACCACGGTGGGGCGGTTGGCATTTGGGGTACCCCGAACGGGAGCCCGACGGGCGATCGCAGCGGCCGATCCAGCCCCCCTGGCCTCGGGCGCTACGGCAGTGTCTGAGGTAGGGGCTACCTGGGCAGTTTCGCCCATAGGCTGAATCTCAGTCTGGGCCGAAAACTGCGGCAGCGACGGTGATGGGGCCGAAATAATCACCTCTAATAGACAGCCCATCACAAAGGCCGCCACCGCAGACCCCGACAGCACAAAGGCTCGCAGGGTCTGCAAGCGCTGGCGCGACAGTCCCTTGGCCGCCTGGGGCGATCGTTGAGCCCGAATTTGCGGCGGCAGGGGCGACAAAGCGGCCTGGCGCTGCGCTTTGGCCGCTAGGGCGGCCTGGCGGCGCTTGAGGGCCGGGGTAACAATTTTGATGCGCTGCTGCCACAGCACCCGACGGTGCCCCAGGGGCCGAGCGACCACCCAAATCCCTTCGATTAGCTCTGAGTTGAGCAGCCACACCCGGTGGCACAAAAACCGCAGCAGACGATCTTTAATGGGCGGCTGCTGAAACTCCACCACCAGCTGTAGACAGCCAGGGCGATCGGCCTGCACCTGCACAAAGATGCCGTGGGAGGCCAGGGGCTGGTTCAACCACAGAGCAATGTCGCGAAAGTAGCCCGCCGCCGCCCGCTCTCGCACTGTCGGAGGCTGAGGCGATGGCCCCAAAGGCACAAGCTGAGGCTGGGGAGGAACAACCGCACTAATCATAGGAACGCAAGCATAGGTAAAACAGCATCAGCAGAGGTAGTCGGGTCCCGCCCTAAGGGCCGAAACCGCCACGGCAAATGCGATGCCCCAATCATAATGCAGACTCAAGAGGGCGGCACATCCATCCCGCTGCTGATGATCCCCCCAGCCGCGCCGCGCCCCAGCAAAGGACTGTTTCCTGGTTCTGCCCCTGCCGATACAGACCCGCGGGAGGCTTCCCCAATAATGTTGCTCTAATAAGTTTGATCTTCCAATTGGGTACAGTTGACCCCTATGGGGTTGGCTGTAGGGCGATCAGGATGAACGCCAGCGATCCGAAGACAGTCAGCACCAGGCCAACTATCACTAAAAACTCTGCCCAGCTGTCTCTGTTCATAGCAGTGCGATCGCCCGCTGCGCTCGCCGTGGGTTTGCTTCAACGTAGCCGACCAAAACCTTTAAATCCTGATGCCCTGTGATCGACTGCAAGGTTTTTAGGTCGACGCCCTTTTCGGAGAGACGTGTGATCAGTGTGCGCCTAAAGCTGTGAGTGCTGTAGCCCTTGTGGTCTAGCCCAGCTCGCTCCAGGGCCCGCCTCAAAAAGTTGTCGCAGGCCTGGAACGACATCGGCCCCAGGTCGCCTGGGAACAACGGCCCATCGATCGGCGGTTCGTGGGCTGTCAGCAGCTCTCCTAGCGTTGGATGGGTTGGGCACTCTCGGGTTTTCCGTACGCCCCCTGGCGCAGCCTTCCGAGTTCTGGCTCTGAACGTAATAAATGCCCGAGGCCGCCCGTGCAGATCATAGACGTCTGCCACGTCCAGCTGGCGAACGGCCCCCATTCGTTCCCCCGTCCACCGGGCGATGTCGAATATCAGCCGGTGCTTAGGATTCTCTATTTGTTTACGCAGCTTAACCAAATCTGCATCTGTGAAGACGGCTGCTTTGCCATGGCGATTATTTTTGGCCAATTTTTAGATTCAATCGTTTGATGATTAACCTTGCTAATAGGAAAAGCATCAATAGATTGCCTTAGAAACTACCTGTGATTATGCCCACAATCCTTTAAGAATGGGCATTACAGGACTTTTAATTATTAGTGACTTTTACCCAAAAGCTCACCGTTGTTGTCGCGCGCGCAGGGGCCTACAACTGGTCTAGTTTCTCTCAACAAATCTATGACCACTTTTGTTCCTGCCAACTTGCCCGCCAACGTGAACACGGTAGAACGATTGGCAGTCTGGTCCCTCGGGATTCTATACCAGCTTCACAAGAACTCTCGCTATCAGGAATCAGACGCGGCCCCCCTGGTGCCACTGGTAACCGCTCAAGACGGGCTTGCTGCCAACAACACCGAGCGCATCATTTTTAGAGCCTCTCTCCCGCTCTCTGATGCCTGGCGTTCCCAGACCACAAAGTTCTGGCAGGAGTCCCAAGAAATTTCCAACGCCGCCATTCCAACTTCCTTCCTGTCCTAGAGAACCACCCGCATGAGTCTGGGAGAGCCTGTTAACTGGGGCGCGCCGATTCAATCGCCGGCCGCCCGACCTGAACTTTTTGTTTATCAGGGCGAATCCTACGTT
>DASQNN010000017.1:0-5876 GCA_035644955.1 Nodosilinea sp.
AGCACTGTGCGCCCTGCGATCGAGCCGGTAATAATGACGTGACCTTTGGCTTTCTTTAGCTCTTCTAGGCTGGCCCGCAGCGTGTAGGCGACGCCTAGAATATTGGTGTTGACGATGCGCTGCCAAGACTCAACCGGAGCCCCCGAAAACCCACCCGGCTCACCGCCACAACCAGCATTAGCAAACACCGCATCTAGCCTGCCAAACGCCTCTACTCCATCGGCTACCAACTTTTCTTGAGCGGCATAGTCAGTGACATCACAGGCAAACGTCCGAACTCTATCGGCACCCAGTTCTTTCGCCAATTTATCCAGCTTCTCAGTAGAGCGGGCAGCCAAGACGAGGTTAAAATTTTGCGCTGCCGCCTGCCGGGCAGTTGCGGCACCGATACCTGTAGATGCGCCGGTAATCAGTAGAGTTCTAGAACTTGACATGTTAAGTCTCCCACTCTGCCACGAATCTCCATGGTTATCTTGCCACAGATGCCTGTTGGGCAAGTGCGTCTAGGGTTTGGGGAACTAGACCGAATCACGTCGATGCGCCGTTTCCGCCTCTCCCAAGGGCAAACACACAGCAAAACAGGTATGTCCCGGCGCAGACTCCACAGAAATGGTGCCATGGTGGCGGTTTTCTACAATGCGAAGTACCGTTTCGAGGCCCAGGCCCGAGCCTTTGCCCACCCCTTTAGTAGTGAAGAACGGCTCATAAATACGCGACTTAATCTCGGGCGGAATGCCCGGCCCCGTGTCGATAATTTCTACCCGAGCGTTGCCTTGGAAGTGGCAGGTGCGCAGAGTGAGGGTGCCCTTCTCGCCCATAGCATCGATCGCATTGTCGATCAAATTTGTCCACACCTGGTTGAGCTCGCTGCCGTGGGCCATCAGCTTGGGCAGCGTCGCATCGTAGTCGCGCTCGACCTTAATGCCATGCTTCAGCTTGAAGGCAAACAGCCGCAGGGTGTCTTCTAGCCCCTGGTGTAGGTCGACCATCTGCTGCGCGCCCTGATCCATATAGCTGTACGACTTCATCGACTTGACCAGGGTGGCGATGCGCTCGGCCCCGTGCTGGCCACTCTGAATCATCGACATCATTTCAAAGGAGAGGGCTAGCCAGCGAATGCCCATGTCACGCAGCTGCGTAGGGTTATCGCGCCAGGGGGCCACCAGCCTTTCCAGCGTGGGGATATCGATACCCGCTAGGGCCAGAGGTTCGGCCAGTTTCCAGGCTTCGGTAGCGCCGTAGTCTTCGAGCCAGTCGAGCAGTTCCTCTTCGCGATCGCTCAGGGTCACCGCATCGGCCCCGCCCTTGAGAATAGTCTCGTAGCCCGCAGCGCGCGCCCGCTGCCACTCCGCCGATTCCGCTTCGGTGGCGTTGGTCTGGCCGTAGAGCATATTCATTTTCTCTAGTTCGCGAATGGCAGGCACCATTTCACTGAGCGATCGCACCAAAGCAGCAGCAGGATTGTTCAGTTCGTGGGCCAGCCCCGCCGACAGCGTGCCCAGGGCCGCCATTTTTTCGCGCCCGCGCAAAAACGACTCCAGCCCCCGCACCCGCTGCTGCATCAGGCGAAACACCATGCGCTCAAAGTCGCGGCACTCGTGCAGCAGGGTGAGAAAGTCGGCCCCGGCGATCGCATGAATCTGGCAATCCGTCATCGCCTGTATCGTCACTGGGGCGGGCTCATCGGTCAGCACCGGAATTTCGCCAATATAGCCGGGGCTGTCGTGCTGGCCGATAGGCATGGCTAGCCCCTCGCTCTGGCGGGTAATGCCCAGGCGACCCGAGGCAATGACATAGACCGTGGTGGTGAGGTCGCCCTCTTTAACCAGGTAGTCGCCCTTGGCCAGGTGGAGGGAAGTAGCGCGATCGCACACCCATTCCAGCCGCTCCTGGGGCAAGTGGTTAAACGGTTCGATGGTTCGCAAATGTTCTAAACACAGCGCTGAGGCACTCATCGCACTGCCCCCAAATACTGGTGCACAAACTGTACGCAGATCGACCCTTCCCCCACGCCCGAGGCCACCCGCTTGATCGAGCCGTGGCGCACGTCGCCCACCGCAAACACGCCGGGTAGGCTGGTTTCGAGCAGAAAGGGGGGCCGTTCCTGCGACCACACCTGGTGGGGCGGCACTCCCGTACTGGCCAAATCTGGCCCGGTCAGCAGGTAGCCCCGGCCATCCCGCTGCACCACATCCCCCAGCCAGTCGGTGTGGGGGATCGCGCCGATGAAAATGAACAACGACTGAGCGGGCACGGTTTCGGTGGCCCCGGTGACGGCGTTTTGCAGCACCAGCGACTCTAACTGGGTGCCGCCCTTGGCTTCGATCACGCTGGTGTGGGTCTGCACCGTGATGTTGGGCGTGGCGGCAATTTGCTCAATTAAATACTGCGACATGCTTTTGGTCAGCGAGTCGCCCCGCACCAGCATCGTCACCGACCGGGCGTGCTTGGCAAAGTTCATGGCCGCTTGGCCGGCGGAGTTGGCCCCGCCAATCATGTAGACGTCTTCCCCTTCGCAGGCCAGGGCTTCGGTTTGGGCGGCGCCGTAGTAGACCCCGGCCCCGGTAAACTGCTCCAGGCCGGGGGTGCCGAGCCGCCGCCACGACACCCCCAGGGCCAAAATCACCGCATGAGCGCCGATCTCGATGCCGTCGCTGAGGGTTAGCAGTCGGTAGTCGTTGTCGGCTCGCAGGCTCTGCACCGCCTGGGGAGCCAAAATTTCGACTCCAAACCGGCGGGCCTGGGCGACGGCGCGACGGGCTAGGTCGCTGCCGCTTAGCCCCACCGGAAAGCCCAGGTAGTTTTCAATGCGGGAGCTGGTGCCCGCCTGGCCACCGGGGGCCTCGCGCTCGATCAGCAGCGTGTGCAGCCCTTCGGAGGCGCCGTAGACCGCCGCTGCTAGACCGGCAGGGCCGCCGCCGACAATCACCAGGTCGTAGAAGGGCTTGGCCGCCGTGGTTTGTAGGCCAATTCTGCCTGCCAGCTCTGTTGTGCTGGGCTGACGCAGAGGTTCCCCATCGGAGAACAGCACCAGGGGCAGTTTGCCAACGGTTTCAAAGCCGGTCACACAGCCCGCCAGGGTGCGCGCCTCCTCGCTGAGCTCCACATCCAGCCAGCGGTAGGGGATCTGGTTGCGGGCCAAAAAGTCTTTGATTTCGTGGCTGTGGGGATTCCAGCGATCGCCCACCACCCGAATTCCTTCAAATGGGGGCCGGTAATGAGCCTGCCAGTCGGCCAGCAGGTCGTCCACCACTGGGTAGAGGTGCTCCTCGGGCGGGTTCCAGGGCTTCATTAAGTAGTAGTCGAGGCTGACCTCGTTGATAGCGCGAATGGCGGCGTCGGTGTCGCTGTAGGCGGTGAGCAAGGCCCGCTTGGCCTCGGGCACCAGGACAACGGCCCGCTCTAGAAACTCCACCCCGCTCATTTCGGGCATGCGCTGATCCACCAGCAGCAGCGCCACGGGGTCCTGGCGCAGAACAATCTGGGCCAGGGTGTCTAGGGCCGCCGCCCCAGAGCTGGCCCGCATGACGCGGTAGTGTTCGCCGTACTGTCGCCGCAGGTCGCGGGCGATCGCCTGCAAGACATCGGGGTCGTCGTCAACGGTGAAAATAATCGGTTTGGCCATGGCAAAGACCTGAAGGGGGCATGGTCTGGGCGATCGGTGAACTCCAAAGACTGCGCTGCTGAAGCGTAAAGGCCGATGAACGGCGCAAACAGAACAGAACGTTGTTGCCTAGTGTAGCCAGAACCCAACCACGACGTATGCCTAGCGCGATACCTTGCCAAAAAATTTTCTGACCCTAGCGATCGACCGGGTGCTGGCCGTAGTAGGGCAGTACCGTAGCCCAATCGGGGCGATCGCCCCCCTGCCAGCGCTGGTGCGCCAGCTCCAGTACCTGCACCACCGTTTCGGCCAGATCGTCCCCCACCGTCACCCGATGTAGGGGCTGAGACTGCTGGGCCAGCACGGCCTCCCAGGCGGCGGGCGCCAGCACCTGGTCGGGGTGAGTTGCTTCCAGGCCACTTGCGGTGGCTTTGTAAATAGCGGTAAACAACTGCCCTCGCTGGGCCTGCATTTCTACTGCAACTCCCGAGGCCGCAACCCCAGAGGCCTCACCCAGGGCCGCCGCTGGGGCGATCGCCCGCTGGGCCACCGCCGCCAGGCTCGACACCCCCAGCAGCGGCACTTCCAGCTGCTGGGCCAGGGTGCGGGCCGTCACCACCCCAATGCGGGTGCCGGTGAATCCTCCCGGCCCCTGGGCCACCGCCAAAAACGAGAATTCCTTCCAGGCGTAGGGGGCAATAAACTCCATCAGCAGGCTGTGCAGCTGGGTCGATAAATCGCGTCCTAGCGCCCAGGTTTGGTGGCGAATCTCGCCGTCAAAATGGCTGAGGGCCAGCCCCAGAGCGGGGCCACAGGTGTGAATCGCTAAACCAAGCATGAACGTAGATTGGGTATCCAGAGGGTTGTTAGGTTTGTTTAAGAATACAGGAGTCAGGAATACCGTCCGATGCCCAAGCTTTGTTCGGCGGCCAGGGGCAAGGGCGCGTTGGAACATCTGGTCAATTTTCGGTAAGCTTTAGACAGCCTTTTTACCGCTTGCTAAATTTGTAGCCGTCGCTACTGAGGTAAGGACGTTTTTACCAACAGCCTGTTCGACGGCTATAGGCCAATCCGCTGTCTTGGCGTTGGCTGTTAGCGATTAGAAACGTCTTAAGCGAACTGGCCACAGCTGTATTAAGCCCTTCGTCCGAGTGAAGGCATGCCGGCGATAGCCCCTAAAAGGCCGATGTTTGCCACGACTGCCCCCATGAAAAAGCGCTGCCTGCCTGACCACCTAATTATTAGAAATATCTGTCTAACCCTGGCCCTGGTTGCCGGCAGTGTGGTGCTGACGGCAGAACTTCACGCAGCTTCCAACCACCAGCAGCAGCAAACGGTGGCCCTGCGGCGGCTCTTTATATTCCAAATTTTGCTCGGCTCTGAGCAGCAGCAGCCGTAGGGGCAAATGGCGTTCGCCCGGTTAAATCGGAGGTAGCCAAGCAGGATTTGATACCAGTATCAGTAGCGATCTAGCAACAGACTCACTTCGGCGTCTAAGGTCATGCCTGCCATGGCGCTTAGCTCGGCTCGCCGCACCGCCAGGTGGGTTTGGGCCAGTGGTTTGCCCAGGGCCTCTAGCAGCACCAGGTCTTGCTCTAGGGCCGCCAGGGCCACATCTAAGGACTGGGGCAGTAGGGCAATGCCGCGATCGCGCCTCTCCTGCTCCGATAAAGCCCCCGGATCTTCCTGCACCGGTTCAGGTAGTGGATAGCCTTGGGCAATGCCATCTAAACCGGCGGCGATCGCGCTTCCTAGCGCCAGGTATGGGTTGGCGGCCCCGTCCACTGTTTTGAGTTCCAGGTGGGTTGGGCTAGGGGGGGCCAAGTTACTCGGCACCCGCAGGGCCGCCTCCCGGTTATCCATTCCCCAGGCGCAAAAGGCCCCGCTCCAGCACTGGGGGCGCAGGCGACGGTAGGAGTTGGGGCTGGGCGCCGTGAGGGCCATCAGGGCCGGCAGGTGGTGCAGCAGCCCGGCGGCAAAGGAACGCGCGATCGCAGACAGGCCACCCGCGCCGTTGGGAATCACGTTGCGATCGCCCTCCCACAGGCTCAGGTGCAGGTGACAGCCGCTGCCCGCGTGGGCTTCGAACAGCTTGGGCACAAAAGAGGCCACCAGGCCGTGCTGATGGGCGATCGCCTTCACGGTTTCACGGTAGATCACATGCTGGTCAGCGGCGGCCAGCGCAGACCTGTAGCGCACCGAAATCTCCTGCTGCCCCGGTCCCGACTCGGGGTAGTACTGCTCTACAGCTACGCCCTGGGCGCTGAGGGCA
>DASQNN010000018.1:0-18085 GCA_035644955.1 Nodosilinea sp.
CTTGGTGATGGCCACATCGGCGGCGGCGATCGCCGCCTGACTGCCCTCGGTAATGACTCGCCCGTTCAGCCCGTAGTCGGCCAACCCCTGCTCAAAGCTGGCCTGCAGCGCCGGAATCGACACCGGCAGCAGAAAGGTCACCGCAGGGCACTGGGCCTGAATGATCTGCGCCGCCTTGAGCAGCACCGGCATCAGGTACTTCACCTCCTGGCGACGGGAGGCGGGTAGCAGGGTGACAACCGAAGCATCGGGGGCGAGCCCTAGCTGCTGGCGGGCGGCACCCTGGTCGGCGGGGGCAGGGTAGCGATCGACCAAGGGGTGACCAACCCAGGCGGCCTCGGCCCCAAACCCTCGGTAGTAGTCGGCCTCGGCTTTAAAGATGGCGAGCATGCGATCGCTGCACTGCACCAGCCGCTGGGTGTCTTTTTGGGAAAAGGCCCACACCCACTGCTGGGGAGCAATGTAGTAGATCACCGGCACCTGGGGATGGTGAGTCTTGATGTAGTTGCCCATCCCCAGGTTGGGGTTCATGTAGTCGATCAAAATGGCAACGTCCGGGGGGTTCTCATCCAGCGCCCGCTTGGCCACCCGCTGCAGCCGCAGGGTAGGCAGCAGGTAGGGCAATGCCTCAAAAATGCCCACCGAGCCAATGCCCGTGGTCTCGCCCACCAGGGTTGCCCCCGCCTGGGCCATGCGCGGCCCTCCCAGGGCGGTGATGTCGAGGTCCAGGTTGCGATCGCGGGCGCGATCGCGCAGCGCCTCAATCAGCAGCGCCCCCTGCAAATCGCCCGACACCTCGCCGGTGCTAATAAAAACCCGCCGTTTTTTGGGATGATTCACCCTTACGCTGCCCCCCGATTACTCGTCATCGCTGGGCCGGCTCCGCCGTCGTCCTGGCGTCAGGCCCCGGCGATCGGGCTGCTGGGCCGCCCGCAAAAATTCGCTAAAGTGACGCACCAAATCGTTAGACTCATCCTGGTTGAGCTTGCTCACCGCCTCACTGAGCGATGCGCCCGAGCGATAGACCAACCGATAGGCCTGCTTCAGTTCGCGGTAGGCTTGGGGGTCAGCGGTGAGGCCCGCTCGCTGCAAGCCGATTTGATTGAGCCCTCGCACTTCGGCTGGATTGCCGTTAACCAACGTAAAGGGGGGCACGTCGCGATCGATGCGGCTGAGCCCGCCAATCATCACCAATCGCCCAACCCGCACAAACTGATGAACACCTACCATGCCGCTGATGCGCGCGCCCGACTCCACATACACGTGGCCCGCCAGCGCCACTGAGTTGGCCAGAATGACGTGATCCTCAACCACGCAGTTGTGGGCCACGTGGGAGTAGGCCATCAGCAGGCAGTTGCTGCCCACTAGAGTCACCGCCCCGGCATCGGTGGCTCGGTTAATGGTGACATACTCGCGAATCAGGTTGTTGTCACCAATCACCACCCGACTCATCGAGCCATCGTACTTCAGGTCTTGGGACTCTAGACCAATGGCCGCCCCAGGAAAGATCCGGTTCTGCGCCCCAATCGTGGTGTCGCCGTCGATCACCACGTGGGCGCCAATCTCGGTACCGGGGCCAATGGTCACCTGCTCACCGATCACCGCGTAGGGGCCGACCTTGACGGTGGGGTGCAGCTGAGCACCCTCATGAACTACGGCCGTGGGATGAATCAGGGTAGTCAACGGCCCGCCTCCAGAACCCAGGGTTTGCAACTTAGACACATGCTTTACCTATTTCCCCTGGGGAGTTGCTGTCGACTCCACCACCGAAAACATCAGATCGCCCTCGCAGACCAGCTGCCCATCGACCTCAGCCCGCCCGTGCATTTTGCCAAACCGCAGCCGCTTCATCGCCAACAGGTCTACGGTCATCACCAGCTGGTCGCCGGGCACCACCGGTCGCCGAAACCGCACCTTGTCAATGCCGGCGAACACGCACAGCCCCTTAACGCCAGGAATCTGCATCAGCACGATTCCCCCGACCTGGGCCATGGCTTCCACAATCAGCACCCCCGGCATGATCGGGCGCTCGGGAAAGTGCCCCTGGAAGTGCGGCTCGTTAAAGGTCACATTTTTAATACCGATGGCCTGCTTACCAGGCACGTAGTCGATGATGCGATCGACCAGCGCAAAGGGATAGCGGTGGGGCAGCAAAGCATAGATTTCTTCGGCGCTGTAGCTGGTCTTGGGGGACGTTGCCGAAACCCCCTCTGATGGGGCCGTTTCGATGCGGTCTAGGGCAGTGGTCACAGGGCTCGATGCAGTTACGTCAATCACAATGGGTGGATCAAAACATTAGGGGGGAGCAATAGGCAATTTGCCTAGATTGATTTTGCCACTACGGGGTACCATCGCCATAGACCAGGGCCGGAACCAGCGCCGCCGCCAGCTCACCGTGCAGCCGGTGGCTGGCTTTGTAGGCCACGATGTGGGCGCTAGGCAGCGTGCCGAGCAAACTCAAATCGCCAATCAAATCCAGCATTTTGTGGCGGGCGGGCTCGTTGTCAAACCGTAGGGGTGGGTTGAGCCAGCCCTCGTCACCGCAAACCAGGGCGTTGTCTAAGCTGCCACCCTGAATCAGGCCGCTGGTCCGCAGCTGATCTACCTGGTGGGCCAGGCCAAAGGTGCGGGCCGGGGCCACAGCGGTAGCAAAGCCCTCGGGGCCCCAAGGATCGGCCTCAAACGCCCAGCTAAACCACTGATTGCCAATGGCAGCCACCTCAAAGTCAATGCCGTAGGTCAACCGACAGGCCGGAGCGGGAAAGGCCGCCACAAAGGCATCGCCGTGGTGCACAGATACCGGCCGACTGAGGGTGGCCACAGTTCGAGGCACCCCCTGGCCTTGGCAACCCGCCTGGCGGATTGCCTCTACCCAGCCCAGGGCAGACCCATCCAGCAATGGCACCTCGGCACCGGCAATCTCAATGCGGACATTGTCAATGCCTAGGCCGGTCAGAGCAGCCAGCAGGTGCTCAACGGTGCGTACCGAGGCCTCTCCCTGGCGCAACTCCGTCGACAGCATCGTCGGATTGACCGCCTCTAGGGTGGCAGGCACGACCGGCTGACCGGGCAAATCGGTGCGCACAAAGTATCGCCCCTGGCCCGGTTCGGCCGATCGCAGGGTCACCGCAGTGGTGGCACCGGAGTGTAGCCCTACCCCCCGCCGTTCTACAACAGTGGCCAGGGTAGCCTGTTCTAAGGAATTGCCCCAGCTCACCACAGGGCTCGGGTTAAGGCCTGTTTGCACCATTAGAAACGCTCCCCAAAGCCGAAGTGAATGCGCCCCTGCCCCTGGTCATTAAAGCCGTAGTCAACCCGCAGGGGGCCTAGGGGGGTAGACAGCCGCACCCCTGCCCCGTAGCCAATACCGCTACCGGGCTTACCCCGCATGGGGCCAGGGGCACCAGGCACGGCGTTGCCGCTGCCCAGGTCAGTACCCACATCTAAAAATAGCGCCCCGCCCAGGAAAGAAAATAGCGGGAACCGATACTCGGCGGTGAACTGAGCGTAGCTACGCCCGCTGCCGACCTCGCCTTCGTCATAGCCGCGAATGGAGTTGGTGCCACCCAAAGCAAAGGCCTCGTAGGGGGGCACATCGCCCACAATGGTGCCCGCCTGGAGGTTGAGGGCCAGCGCCTGGGGACCCTCAGAAAAGTTCAACAGGCTGAGGGGAATGTAGTAGCTGTAGCTGCCCCGCAGCCGGTTCATAAAGATGCTGCCGCGCCCCAGGGGCACCGACTGCTCGGTATTGAGGCGCAAAATGCTGCCGCTGGTGGGGTTAAAAGCGTCGTTGCGGCGATCGAGGGTAGCGCTGAGCGGGAAAGTCCACAGGTCATCCACCCCGCCGCTGCTGGCGGTGAGCGGATTGCCACGGGCATCCACAGCGTTAACTCGGCCGCCCTGATCCCGTGCCGATACGTTTTGAATCAGAGTGCCTACGGCCACCGTCCAGCCGTTGTCGAGGGGGCGGCTAAAGGTAATGCCCGTGCCCAGGCGGCGAATGCGCACCTGATCGCCATTGGGCAGATCGATGGGGTTGGGGCCATCCTCAAAGTTGAGGTTGTTAGATGAGCGGGCAAAGGCCGTGGCGGTGTAGGAGGTGCGGAAGGGGTCGCCCGCAATCCAGGGATCGGTAAACGAGATATCAAACAGAATGTCACGGGTGCTGAGCTGAGCCTCGGCGCTAAACTTCTGGTTGTTGCCGCCAAAGTTGTCCTGGCGGAAGCTCACGGTACCAAACAGGTCGCCGGTAAAGTTAAAGCCCAAGCCCGCTGCCACCGACCCCGTGTTGCGCTCAGACACGTTGACAATCAACGAGACCCGGCGAGGGTCATCCTGGGCTGGCTCCAGCCCAGGAATCACATCCTCAAAAATTCCCAGCCCAAACACACGCTGAAAGTCGCGCTCAATCTGCGCCTGGTTAAACACGTCGCCGGGCTGCGTCTCAAACTCGCGGGTGATGATAAACGGCCGAGTCCGGCCTTGCACGGGGTTACCGTCATCGTCAACGGCCTGGCCCAGTTCGTTGATGTAGCGTACCTGAATACTCTCAATCACCCCTTCGGCCACCTCCAGGGTAACCACCCCCGCCGACGAAACCTGGGGCGCTGCCACTACCTGGGCCAGCACGTACCCCTGGTCCTGGTACCACTGGTTGAGCTCTAAGATGCCTTCTTGAAAGTCAATCAGATTGATGATTTGGCCCTTTTGATCGGCGAAAATCTCATCAACTACCGTTTGCGGCAGAACGTCATTGCCCTGCACCCGCACATCGGTGAGTACCGGGTTGGGCTGCACCAAAAAGACTACCCGCACACCCAAGTCGGTATCTTCGGGACGAGCATCGACATCGGCAAAAAAGCCGGTGGCAAAAATGCTGTTGATATCTTGCTGGAGCTGGGTGCGGGTGGTGGTGCGCCCAGCCTGGGTTTCAATCACGCTGTAGACCAGGTTTTCCAGAGAGGGGTCCAGCTCTCCCTGGTTGGGTTGCACCTGCACCTCGGCAACCAGCACCTGAGGTTCTGCCGCCTGTGCGGCAGGGGGCGTTTCAGCCGGTTCGTCAACAGTTTCGCTAGGTTCTGCCGCCTCCGGAGGCTCGGTTTGCCCCTGCTGATTGGGCGCGGGCTGCGGCTGGCTGCGGCGCTGCACAGCCCCGTCTAAAATGCGCTGGGCTGCTTCGGGGGTAATCTCGCGCCGGGTGCTAGGGGTTTGGGCTAGCTGAGCCCTTTGAAGCTCTAGGCTCGCTGGGCCACTCGCAGAGATCGGTGACGGCTCTGTAACGGGGGCACTGTTGACGCTCTGGTAGCGGTCAACGACACCCTGAAGCGCTTCGGCAACGGGGCTAGGGCTGGGATCGGCCTGCAGCCGACCAAAGTCGAGGCTGCTCGATGATGCTTCGGCAAGACCAGGGGCTGGGTTGGCTTCTGGGGCCGTCAAGAATGAAGCGCTGTTGCTATCGGCTGAGCTGGCAGCCTGGCTAGAGCCGAACTCAAGGGACGCCTCTTGAAGCAAGTCTGGGGCGGCTGGGTTAGCCTGAGCCGGGGCTGTGATCAGCCCCAATAGCCCAGAGCTGGCCAAAACCGCTAACAAATAATTAGGAGATACCCGCATCTAAACACACCTGCTAAACACGTCCACACACCAATCAAGGGCCCATCCCCCAAGCGCAGAGCCAGGAAAAATTGCCCTGGGGCGGGCCGCTGCCCCCGCAATCGGACAAATTCTACCGCATTGACGGCGCTAATTCTTGGTCGATTGTGCCGCCACTTTCTCTAGCACCCGCTGGTAGGCGGCTTCGACCTGGCCTAGATCTTGCCGAAAGCGATCTTTATCGAGCACCCGTTGCGTTTCGTCGTCGGTAGATTGATCCCACAGTCGGCAGGTATCGGGGCTGATTTCGTCGCCCAGCAAGATCTGCTGCTGGGCATCGAGGCCGAATTCCAGCTTGAAATCGACCAGGGTAATGGCACAGCCCGTAAAGAAATCGGTCAGGATTTGATTGATGTTGAGGGCAAGACGGCGCAGGGTGGCAATCTGTTCCTCACTGGCGATCGCCATAGCGCGAATGCGATCGCCCGTCAGCAGCGGGTCGCCCAGGTCGTCGTTTTTGTAGTAAAACTCCACCAGGGGTGGGTCGAGCCGCTGGCCCAGGGGCAGACCAGTCTGCTTGCACAGGCTGCCCGCCGCCAGATTGCGTACCACGACTTCGAGGGGGATGATCTGGAGGGCTTTGACCCGCATGGTGCGATCGCCGGTGGTCTCCAACCAGTGCGTCGCAATGCCTGCCGCCTCCAGCTGCCGAAACAAATAGGTGGAAATGGCGCAGTTGATCGGCCCCTTATCGACGATTTGACCCCGCTTTTGGGCGTTGAAGGCGGTGGCGTCGTCTTTAAAGTAGGTGAGTAACACCGCCGGGTCGTCGGTGGCGTAGATAATCTTGGCCTTGCCTTCGTAGAGTTTTTCGCCGAAGGGGGCGCTGGGGGAAGGGCCAGACATGGTCGGAGGCAGGAGTAGGGACACCCCATAGTAGCGTTCGAGGCTGCTTCCATAACGCACCCATCGTGACACCCCGCTACAGTGGCCCAGCTCAGGCCCTTGCCCAGGGGTTTGCGCCCTAGGGCACCCAATGGTTCGCCTGCGCGCTGTAACCTTGCTGTAACCTGATTGAGTAACTGTCACCATCGCGCAACGCCCCATGGCCACCATCAACGACAACTATCTCAAGCTCAAGGCGGGCTACCTGTTTCCTGAAATTGCCCGTCGGGTCAGCGCCTTTGCCGAGGCCAACCCTAAAGCGCCAATTATCAAATTGGGCATTGGCGATGTGACTGAGCCCCTGCCCGAGGCCTGCCGCACCGCCATGGTAAAGGCGGTGGAAGACATGGGCGATCGCACCTCCTTCCACGGCTACGGCCCCGAGCAGGGCTACCTGTGGCTGCGCGAAAAAATTGCCCAGCACGACTTTCAAAGCCGGGGCTGCGACATCGACCCCAGCGAAATTTTTATCTCCGACGGCTCCAAGTGCGACTGCGGCAACATCTTGGATATCTTCGGCAGCAACAACTCGATCGCCGTCACCGACCCGGTCTACCCCGTCTACGTTGACACCAACGTGATGGCCGGCCACACTGGCCCCGCCAGCGAAAGTGGCGAATACGACGGCCTCACCTACCTGCCCATCAGTGCCGAAAACGCCTTCACCGCCAGCATTCCCAACGAAAAAGTAGACCTGATCTACCTGTGCTTCCCCAACAACCCCACTGGGGCGGTGGCCAGCAGAGAGCACTTGCAGGCCTGGGTCAACTACGCCCGCGCCCACGGCTCGATCATTTTGTTTGATGCCGCCTACGAGGCCTTCATCACCGACCCGGCCATTCCCCACTCTATTTATGAGATTGAGGGAGCGCGGGACTGTGCGATCGAATTCCGCTCCTTTTCTAAGAATGCGGGCTTTACCGGCACCCGCTGTGCCCTCACCGTTGTACCCAAAACCCTGATGGGCAAAGCCGCCGACGGCAGCGAAATCGCCCTCCACGGCCTGTGGAACCGTCGCCAGTCCACCAAGTTCAACGGGGTCTCCTACATCGTGCAGCGCGGGGCCGAGGCAGTCTATTCGCCTGAGGGGCAGGCCCAAATCAAAGCTCTGATTGATTTTTATATGGAGAACGCCCGCATCATTCGCGAGCAGCTCACCGCCGCAGGGATTGCCGTCTACGGTGGCGTCAACGCCCCCTACGTGTGGGTCAAAACCCCCAACGACCTGACCAGCTGGGACTTCTTCGACAAGCTGCTGCACAGCTGCCACGTGGTCGGCACCCCCGGCTCCGGCTTTGGGGCCGCAGGCGAAGGCTACTTCCGCATTTCGGCTTTCAACAGCCGCGACAATGTGAATGAGGCCATGCGCCGCGTCACCGAAAAGTTTCGCGGGTAGGGTAGTACATCTACTCAGCTCGAGCCTAAGGGTGCCGCAGCAGAGTTTAGCTAGATACAGCTTGGTCTGCCATGCCTGAATCTGTAAGTTAGTAGAGCGCTAGCGGCACCCAACAAAGCCCATTGCTGTTGGGTGTCTCCTATGGAGACGCTGAGTGCAAAGCCCACGCCAAACCTACGCCTTGGTCTGTTGCCGTCAACTGCTGCAAGATGATGCGAATTGTCCAGTGTGAGCCAGAACGCCATGGAGAAAAGATTCTAGCGCTCTTGAATGATGCCATTCTCAATTCTACGGCACTCTACGATTACAAGCCTCGAACCTCTGAGATGATGACTGAGTGGTTTAACGCCAAGATCAAGGGAAATTTTCCTGTGATTGGGATTGAGGATGAGTCACGCGACCTGATGGGTTTCGGAAGTTACGGCACCTTCAGAGCGTGGCCAGCTTACAAGTATTCGGTCGAGCACTCAGTTTATGTCGATGCCCGTTTTCGGGGCCAGGGCATCGGGAAGCGCTTGCTGCAAGAACTAATTGCCGCCGCGCAGGAGCAAAATTATCATATTCTCGTAGCAGGTATCGATACTACCAACTCAGGGAGTATCCACCTTCACGAGAGTCTGGGCTTTATTCACTGCGGCACCATTCGAGAAGCTGGCTTCAAGTTTGGCCGATGGCTAGATCTGGCCTTCTATGAGTTGCTGCTGCCTACACCGGTTGACCCCACGGATGGCTGACGGTAAATATCGTGCCGTTCAGTTCTGCTATTCGCATTTCTCATCTGCACCTTTAAGGAGGCTCGACCATGCTCACCATCGCGCTGCCCAAGGGCGGCATGCTCAAAGACAGCATTCGCCTGCTCAAAGCGGTCGGCCTCGACTTTAGCCTGTTTCTCGACGGCGCCAATCGGCAGCTGCAAATTACCGACGCCTCCGGTCAGGCCACCGGGCTACTGGTGCGCGCCCAGGATGTGCCCGTCTACGTAGAGTACGGCCAGGCGCAGCTGGGCATGGTGGGCTACGACGTGCTGAAGGAAAAGCAGCCCGCCGTCGCCCACCTGGCCGACCTCGGCTTTGGCGGCTGTCGCCTGTCGGTGGCAGTCAAGACCACCAGCCCCTACCGCTCGGCCTTAGACCTGCCTGCCCACAGTCGGGTGGCTTCAAAATACGTCAACTGCGCCCGCGACTACTTCCAAAGCCTGGATCTGCCGGTGGAAATTGTGCCGCTCTACGGCTCGGTCGAGCTGGGGCCAATTACGGGCATGTCGGAGGCGATCGTTGACCTGGTCTCCACCGGCAAAACCCTGAAGGAAAACAACCTGATGGAGCTGGAAGTGCTCTACCACAGCACCGCCCGGCTAATTGCCCACCCCCTGAGCTACCGGGTTAACCCCTACGGATTGAAGGATTTGATTGACCAGATTCGAGCTGAGGCTGAGGCTGTAGTGGCTCTGTGACGGAATATCTCATCGAGTCAGGAGCCAGAAAAAATTCTTAGGCTTAAAGCCCCCGCTCTAACCGCAGGGGGCTTTTAAGTTTGAATGAAATTGTGCCCATCAGTGACACCCTCACAGGTCAGCCCGTGACGGCTACCAGGGTCATGGCTAAAGGCCGGCCTAACCGACCAGTAGCCGAACCCTACAGCGATCGCACCTCCTCCAGCACCTTAGCCTGCTGCCGCTCAGCGTTCAGCGGCTTATGGGTCAGCCGAGACACGATCACAAACGCACCCAGGCCCAACAGCGGGCTGATTAGCGTTGGGAAGCCATCAAAATCGGCGGTAAACAGACCGTTGGGGAAATACAGCAGCGTGTTATCGACCCCAAACATCGTCGGCATCAGCGAAAACATCAGCAGGCGCGACAGCGATCCCACCGCAATACAGGCCAACGCTCCCTGGCGAGTCGCCTTGGGCCAAAACAGCCCGCCAATCAGCGGCACCACCAGCCCGGCAAAGCTCATATCAAACGCCAGCAGCAGCAGCACCCCGGTTTGCGGCACCCGTAGACCCAGCACCACCCCCAACACCGTAATTACCACCGCCATCAAGCGGGTGATCAGCAGCAGTTTGTCGCCCCCGGCCCCATGAGCCGTAGCGTGGCGAATACCTAGCACATTGTGGGCCAGCACCGACGAGGTGCCCAAGATAGCGCCGTCAGCGGTAGACAGCGAAGCCGACAAAATCGCCGCCAGCACCAGCAGCCCCAGCAGCGGCGGCACCACCCCTTTAAGCAGGGCAAATAGCACCGGTCCATCGGGTACGATGCCCGCCTGACTGAGAATGTCATTGGCCCCCAGAGCAATAATCGAAAAGGGAATACCGATGATAAGCGTACCAACAGAGGCAATAAAGCAGGCCCGCTGGGCCGTTTCCGGGCTTTCGGCGGCAAAAATGCGGGCCATAAAGTCGATCGCCACCATGTTGCCAAAGCCCAGGGCAATAATGCTGGCCCAGTTAATCGCTGCCCCAGAACTCACCGCCGTGAGTTGATCCACAGCGGCTGGCCCCATGCCGGGGTCAATGGTAAGGCCGAAGTTGGCCACCACGTAGGCTAGCAGTGCCCAGGCCCCCACCAGGGCAATCATCACCTGAATAAAGTCGGTATAGGCAACCGCAAACAGCCCTCCTGAGACGGTGTAGACCAGTACCAGCACCGCCAGCAGGGTGATGCCACCGGTATAGCTGGTGCCTAAAAAGTCCTGGAACATGTAGCCTCCAGCCACCAGATTGCCCGCTAGCAAAAACGAGAAGCTGACGCACATAATGCAGGCGGCGATCAGTTCTACGGTGCGGCCATACTTAACCCGGTAGAAGTCGGGGATGGTAATCAGCCCCATGCGGTTCATGGGCTTAGCCAAAATCAGGCCGGTTAAAAATAGACAGAGGGACAGCCCAATAGGCAGCGCCGCCCCGGCCCAAAACCCAAACTCCGACGATAGATCGGTGTTGCCCAAGGTAGCGTTGGAGTCGACCGACTGCGCCATCAGGGTGGCAGCGGCTAGGGGAAGGGCTAGCCCTCGCCCCGCCACCAAAAAGTTGACGCTATCGCCCTTGATTTGTTGAGAAGCCCATACGCCAATACCCAGCGTGCCGAGCAAAAAGGCAATAATGCCGTAAGAAAAAACACTGTGTTCCATGAATCTAGGTTCCTGACCTACTGTTCCTGACTATCGAGCGGCTAGGTACTAGAAAACCCAGGAGCAAAATGCGGTTCAGCCAAAAACCTCATTCTTTCTCCCGGGCTTTTATCCCTCCGTGAACCAAGCTGAGCCGTAGATAACGCCACTTGGAGGCACCTCTCGGACCAGGCACCTAACGAGGCAGGCTTGAAAAACCCTGCCGCTAAGCCGGAACCCTAGGCACCATTGCTCTCGATTTTTTTATAGAAAGCCAATACCTTGCAGGTCGAACACCGTGCCTTGTACCTCAAAGGTTGCCCCGCAGGCCCGACCGGTGAACGCCTGCTTTACAGTTACCAATTGAGAATGGGCGGATAAGTATCAGTAAATACGGTTGCCCCACAGAAATGTCAGGGTTTTATCACCTTTTTGAGGACTGGCCCAAGGGGTCTAACAAGCGCACTGCGCGGGCGGTCTACGGCCTGTTCTGCAACCAGGTAGGATGTAAACCGTTGCACTGTAACCTGCCCCATGTTTATTAACTACATCACCCTCATGCTCATCAACATGGTGGCTGGGCTAGTGCTGTTGGCCGACTTTGTCTACCGAGGGCTAGACGGGGCCAACCTCAAACGATGGATACCGGGCTTTGGTTTGGTGGGGGCGATCGCCCTTGCTACCGGCCTGCACATGGTCTGGACCTGGCCCGTACCCGGCAGCTTCAACATTTCCTTTGGCGAAACGACGGTGCTGTTTGGGGGGCTATACCTGGCGGCGGCGATCGCCATTGCCCAGGGCTGGGATCTGCTCTCGCTGGCGGTCTATGCCTTCTTCGCAGGCCTCACCTCGATGGTGGTGGGGGCACGCATTATCAATTTGGGTCAAACCAATCAGCCCCTGGTGGCCGGGCTGGGCTTTATTTTGACCGGGCTGGGCGGGGTCTTGGCAGCCCCCACCCTGGTGTATCTGCGCAGCAACAAAAGCTGGCGCATTTTGGGGGCCGTGGTGCTGCTAGGGGCCGCACTGGTGTGGGCCATCATTGGCTTCGGCGCCTACTGGAGCCACCTAGAGGGCTTTGGCGACTGGCAGCCTCCCGCTATGCGGAGCGAGCCCTAACGGTCTTGTAATCGGCGGCGATCCCCAGCATCTCAAAACGCCAACAGGCAGGGGTGTTCTTGGCATCGGTCGCTTTGCATTTCGCCCACAGAGCAGCAAACGATGCGCTAGCCCAGGGCCACCACGATCGCTTTTAGATTGCCCTGGCCCTGAGCTTAATAGTTGTTTACACTCAAAGACAAGCCCATAGATTCTGCTGCCATGCTGCTTCAGCCCGACCAACGCACCAAGCTAGACGATTCTAGCGACCTGTCTTTCTACGACGCACCCCGCTTTGTTACCCACGTAGACGATGGCTTTATTCAACAGCTCACCGAGCTGTACCGCGATCGCCTGACCCCAAACAGCCGCATTTTCGACATGATGAGCAGCTGGGTGTCTCACCTGCCCGCAGATGTAGCCTTTGAGTGGGTCGAAGGCCACGGCATGAACACCGAGGAACTGGCCAAAAACCCTCGTCTCAACCACTACTTTGTCCAAGACCTCAACAAAAACCCCAAGCTGCCCCTAGACGACCAATCCTTTGATGCGGTTCTAAACACGGTCTCAGTGCAGTACCTCCAGCAGCCGGAGGTGGTGTTTGCTGAGATCTACCGCATTCTCAAACCCGGTGGCATTGCCATCGTGAGTTTTTCGAACCGGATGTTTTACCAAAAGGCGATCGCCGCCTGGCGCGATGGCAGCGAAACCCGTCGGGTCAATTTGGTCAAGGGCTATTTCGGCTCGGTACCAGGCTTTAGCAACCCCGAGGTCGTGACTCACACCCCCAGCGTTCCCGCCTTTCTGCAAATGCTGGGCATGCCCGGTGGTGACCCCTTCTATGCGGTCATTGCCGAACGCACAGAGCCGTTGATCAAGCCAAGTTAGGGCTCTTTAGGCTGCAAACAAAACAGCGGTGCGATCGCCAATGGCTTGCAGATTCCTCGTCAAGTCGTTGCGAATGTGCCGCTCAATCAGTCCTACGGGCATTGCCCGGGGGGGACGAATCACCAGGTCATAGCCCAGGCGCACTCCATTACCCTGACCTTCCGCCACGGGCTCTAGGGTCCACTTGCCCTCAAACTGGCGAAAGTCGCCCTCTACCATCGAGAAGCGCAGCTCTTTGGGAAAGGTTTCGACCATGTCGAGCACAACGCGGGCACAAAACTTGATGTTGAGAAAACACTGGGAGCCCATTTGCTCTAGCCGAATGCCCCCATCGGGGTGGCTCAGCCGCTGACTCAGGGACAGGTTAGGAATAAAACTCGACAGGTTGTCGTAGTCGGTCAGCACCTGCCATACCTGCTCGGCGGTGAAGGGAATATCGGTACAGGCAAGAATGCGGCGCTGTTGCCCCTCTAGCTTTTCGGTTTGAATGGTAACCCCTAATTCAGATCCGACCTCGCTGGCTGCTTTGCTCACAGCAGAAGCTTCAGCGCCTAGAAAGGCCGCTTCAACGTCAGTGGTGTTGGGGAGGTTTGCAGTCATGGGTTAAAACCAGCCGTTGACGGTGTAGTTTGGCCAGGCCACCACGCCTGTGCCCAGAATAGCAGCAAATTTTGCTGGATCAGGGTTGCCCCTAGGAATTGTCGATAGATTTATCATGGTGCTCCAGCTCAAGGGTAAAACAGGTCTGCCAGAGGTGGCGATCGCTGGGCTGACTCGACACCTTAATAGTGCCCCCCAGCTGCTCCACTAGCCCACGCACCAGCGCCAGACCAGTGCCAGTGCCAGCAATGCCGTCTTTAGTGGCGCTGGGTCCGCGCCGAAACTTGTCAAAAATGTGGGGCAGGTCGTTGGCCTCAATGGCCGCCCCCAGGTTGCTCACCTGCAGGGTCACCCGTCCGTTCTGTGCCTGATTATCGGCCAGGGCGAGGGTGACAGCCGTTTGGGCCGCCGAGTATTTAAGAGCGTTGTCTAACAGTTCCCGCAGCACCTTGGTCAACCGCTCTGGGTCGGTGGCCAGCATAACGGGGCTAGACGGGAGCTGCAAATCCAGGCTGAGCTGAGCCTGCTGAAGCCTTTCTGCTGACTGCTCGGCCAGATCACTGATCAGCCGCCCAAGGTCGATGGGCTGATAAACGGCCACCGAAGCCTTGGACTCCAAAGTTTGCAGCATCAGCAGGTCGTTAACCAGGTTGATTTCGCGGCTGCACTGCTGCTCCAAAATATCCAGGTACATCGCGGCCCGGTCGGGGGTAAGGTCGGGGCGACGCAGCATGCGAATGGCCAGCATCATGCTGGTGAGGGGGGTGCGCAGCTCGTGGTTAAGGGTACTGAGAAAGTCTTCTTTGAGGTAGTTGAGGTAGCGCAGCTGCTCGGCATGGCGCACAGCCTGACCCTGCAGGTGGTGTTGATGAAAGGCGATCGCCCCCAGGCTCGCCAGATTGGCCTGTACCGTTGGGTCAATCGCTAGTCCAGCAGAGCCCAGCAGCAGAATCGCCCCCTGCAGCCCCGCGCCATCGACAGCGATCGCGGTGCAGGTAGCAATGGCTCGTAGCCAGGGGGGTGGGCCATCCTCCTCCCGTAGCAGCGCCGCCAAGCCCTTCTGCCAGCGCAGCCGAGCCCCACCCGTCGATTGGTTGATGGTCTGCTGAATTAGCCCCTGGGCTAGGCGGCGCTGCCAGTCTAGGGGAGTTCCTGCCTCAGCGGTGCCCAGCACCTGGCTGGTGGGGTCGGCACCCTGGTGCCAGCAGGTGTAGAGAACATTGTCGGTGCTGGGATAATGGCAAAGCAGCAGGCAGGCCCTGGCCCCCAGGTGGGTGCCCAGCACTTCGGCCAGGGCCGGCAGCGGGTTAGCGTCGTTCAAGGTGGCGGCCAGGGCATGCACCAGGGGCCATGTTTCTCGACCGTCAGCAGGACTGGAGGCGGGGGATAGCAACCCCTCTGAGGGGCGGGCCTGGAACAATACCGGCGAATTGTCAGATGCCATGGGCAACCATCGAGCGAAGTGTTCCTGAGCTCCTAAGCTCCTGAGCCGGGGGTGGGGCTGGGCTACCCTGACCTCACCTCCGACTATCCCTAGCCTATCTACTGACCAGCCAGGCAGTATCCGTGAATTCGCCAATTTTTTCTCCGGTTCTTCCTGCAAAAGATCCGCACTCTCCCGGCGTTAGTGCTTGGTTGGTCTGGCCTCCAGACGGCATCTAGGGGCGTCAGGGCACTCCTTAGGCAAGCGGGTCGAAAGAAGTTCTGACTAGAGCGATGTCCATTGCGCTCAGGACACCGGCCCTTGCCACTTTTTTACAGATCGGTGCGGTTGCCCCTACCCTAATCCCCAGCAGGACATTAGTATTAATGAAAGTTTGGGTCAGGGGCCGCTCTCTGGCTAAACTGGACGGCAGCAGGTTTTCTAGCGGGGTTTCTATGGCACGGTCATCACAGACTTCAGATTCTCCAGTCATTGGCACCGTTAAAGGACCGGGGGAAAACGGCAACCAGTACGTGTTCATTACGGCAAATAACAGTCAGGTCAAAATTGGCGAGTTTGTGTACTACACCGTCGATTTAGCCGACACCCCCCAGGCCCAGATTTTGGGTAAAATCTCTGACCGTCGCCTCATTGACCACCTGCCCGATCGCATTTTTGCCGACCCCGATATTGACCCCGAGGCGATCGCCGCCCTGGTGGGCTTTGCCCACCCCAACCCCGAAATTTACGAAGTCACCGTGGATGTGGTGGGCCACTTTCACCCCGCCCTGGGGTTTATGAACCCTCGCCTGGCCCCCGACCCCGGTGCCAAGGTGTGCCTGGCTGACGACGACAGCCTACGCCAAATTATCAACAAAAAGCAGCAGGAAGAAGTTGGCTCGGCTCACATCGGTTCGCTGCTGCTGCGCCCCGGTAATCGGGTGCCCGTGACGCTGGATGTGAAAGAACTGGTTAGCACCCACATGGCGATCTTGGCGGGCACTGGCTCCGGCAAAAGCTACACGGCGGGGGTATTGATTGAAGAACTGCTTCGCCCTTACAACCGGGCGGCGGTGCTGATCTTTGACCCTCACGGCGAGTACGGTACTCTCACGGACATGCTCGGACATCCCAGCTTTGCCGCTGATGATGGTTACAGTCCAGAAGTGAAGATCTTGACCCCAGATCAGATCCGCATTCGCATGTCATCGCTAGACTACTACGACATTCTGACCTTGCTGCCCGATATGAGCGATCGCCAGCAGGCTATTCTCAACAAGGCTTTTAGCCTCTTAGGCAAACATAAATTTAGTAACCAACGTTGGGATGCACAGGATCTCATCGCTGCCTGTTATGAGTCAGACCGTACTACCGACGACGAAGGCAACGAAAAAACTGGCTCTTCTGCTCCAGCTCTAGAGTGGAAACTGAGCAAGCTGGAGCGCTCAGAGTATTTCCATCGTATGGAACACCTTGCTCCCAAAGATCTCTTTGCGCCTGGCAGGGTGACAGTTCTCCAAATGAACGAAATCAGCCAGGAGGAGCAGCAGGTAATCTGTGCAGCCGTGCTGCGCCAGAGCTACCAGGCCCGAATGAACACCGCTAAAGACAAAATTACTGCTGAAGACGAAAACTATTTGCCTTACCCGGTGTTCATTGTGATCGAAGAGGCTCACCGCTTTGCACCTGCCAACGATCCAGCCCGCTGCAAGCAAATTCTGCGCACCATTCTCAGCGAGGGCCGCAAATTTGGCATGGGGGTCGGCCTAATTACCCAGCGCCCCGGCAAGCTCGACTCCGACGTGCTGAGTCAGTGCATGAGCCAGTTTCTGATGCGTATTGTCAACCCTGTTGACCAGGACAGCCTCAAGTACGGCGTTGAAGCCGCCGGGCGTGACCTGCTCAAAGAATTGCCCTCGCTGACCAAAGGCCAGGTGATTGTATCGGGAGCCTGCGTCAATACTCCGGTGCTGTGCCAGGTGCGCAAGCGGCTGACCAAGCACGGCGGCGAAACCATGAATGCCCCAGAAGCGTGGTTGAGCCACTTTCAACAACACCGCCAGCAGGCCCGCCAGCTCGAAAAAGCGGCTCCAGCCCGCAACGGGAAAAAAGCTGAAACCTTCGGTGGTGTAAGTATTGAGTAACACCCGCTAGCCCAGGTTATTCCTCGTCTTTTCCCAGGCGGCAAGCCATAAAAATCTGCCTAATCTCGTCCACTCAAAGCCCGTGCGGTTTCGCGGCCTTCCTGCTTGCGCTTGAGGCTTTCGCGCTTGTCGTGGAGTTTTTTGCCCTTGGCTAGAGCAATCGTAGCCTTGACCCAGCCCCGCTGGAGGTAGAGTTTGAGCGGCACCAGGGTCAGACCCTTTTGCTCGACTTTGCCGATCAGCTTGCGGATTTCGTCGCGGTGCAGCAGCAGTTTGCGGGCGCGCTTGGCCTCGTGGTTATAGGCCTTGTTGGTCATGGTGTAGGGAGAAATGTGCACGTTGTGCAGCCACAGCTCGCCGTCTTTGATCAGGGCGTAGCCGTCGCGCAGGTTGACTCGGCCCTGACGGATGGATTTGACCTCTGAACCCATTAACTCTAGCCCGGCTTCGTAGGTCTCTAAAATTTCGTACTCGTGGCGAGCCTGGCGGTTGTCGCTGACAATTTTATACCCATCACTTGAATCGGCCATGGCAAGTTCTCCTATTCGACCACCACTCGCCATTCGTGCAGCTCGTAGTCGACGCAGTGGTTTTGAATCAGCGGGTCGGCAGCGACAATGGCACGGGCCTCTTCAATAGAATCAGCCCGGAATAACAGCATACCACCCCCAAACTCGGCCCAGTAGCCGCTCTTGGCCGCGTGACCCTTGGCGATGAGAGCTTTAACGTAGGCCACATGGTCGGGCACAAACTGGTCAAAGGTGGTTTTGTTAACAACACCTTTCTCGATTTTAACGAACCAGGGCATAGGGTGCGATCGCAGAATAATCCTGAGAGAACTGGCCTAGGGCAGGTCCACCTGGATATCGTCTTCGCTGCCCAGGTGGGT
>DASQNN010000019.1:0-3020 GCA_035644955.1 Nodosilinea sp.
CGGCGGCCTGGGTGGCGTTGCGAAAGCCCACCATGCCGGCAATGGCAGGCCAGCGGTGCTCGCAAACCCACTCGCCAAAACAGTTGGAGACTTCGCCCTCGTACACCGGTCGGGTGGTGCCGTCGGCGGCGGCGGGTGGCCCCTGTTCGGAGTCGTCAAAGGCGAAGCTCGACATCACCTGGGGTTTGCCGTAGGGAAAGGCCAGCATAAATACGTTGGCCAGGGCGTAGAGGTCGCCGTTTTTGTAGGTGAGGTAGTCGCCGCCGCCGCCGTGGCCCCGCTGTTTGTCGTGGTTGTCGGTGAACACCACCGCTTGGGCTGAGGGAGCCAGGCCCCAGCCCTCGCCCAGGGTTTGCAGGTTGGCCAGGGTTTGGCCCTCTAGCCCCAAAAAGGCGAGGCCAACAAAACGGCCATACTTAAAATCGAGCACGTTGCCGCTGTCGTAATAGTCTTGCTTGCGAATGGCCTCGGTGCCGGGGTCAATCACTTCTTGGTAGATGTAGAGGTTGGCTTGGGGGTGGCGATCGCGCAGGCGCGCCAAAATTTGCCCCAGCTCGTCGTTGCGAATGTGCTTAGCCGCATCGATGCGAAAGCCCGCCACGCCCATGTCCACCAGCTCGCTCATGTAGTCGATCAGGGTAGCCTGCACCGTTTCAGAGCTGGTGTCGAGGTCGGCCAGACCCACCAGTTCACACTGGGTGACGTTTTCGGCGTCGCCGTAGTCGGTTACCGACTGGCGGCAGTCGTTAAAGTCGTCGGGGGCGTAAAGACCGGGGTAATTGTATTTGGTAAAACGGGTGCCAGCGCTGCCGACGCCGCCCTCAAACCCAGCCATGTGGTTGATGACGGCGTCGGCATAGACGGCAACCCCCGCCTGGCGGCAGCGGTTAATCATGTCCTCAAGCGCGGCGCGGCTGCCGCTGCGGCTTTCGAGCTGGTAGCTGATGGGCTGATACCGCTGCCACCAGGGGTAGCCGTAGTCGGGCAGCACCACGTGCTCCTGGGGTGGTGAAATCTGCACCGCTCGGTAACCGTTGGGGCCGAGGTAGGTCTCGCACTCGGTGGCAATGTCGACCCAGGTCCACTCGAATAGGTGAACCAGGGTGGTGGGTGCCGGCGCCGCAGCTAGGGTCGGGGCGGCAGACAGACCAGACAACAGGGCCGGTAACAGGGCCGGTAACAGGGTAGGTGGATGCAGCAAAGCCACCAGACTCATCAACCCGCTGGCAGATATGGCACCCAAGACGATTTTCCACATGGAGTTTTAAGCTTAAACCGTATAAAAACTAACAATTCTGAGCCATGGTGCTGGCTAGGGCCACCGCTATCATGCACCTGTAACCCGAAAAAATAACCCTATTTCGTCGTCTGCATCCCAGCCCGACCCAGTTTTGTCGAAGCAGTTTTGCCGGAATGGTAAGGTTAACTGCGATCCAGACTGAAGCGTTGCGCGTATCAGTAACAACCATCAGTAATAACCATTGTGGGGCCAGAATCGGCCCAGGAGAGAGGATAGTGCGCCAGCAGCCAGGGCTCGGACCATCTAACCAATCTCTATTTGCGCGCCTTGGGCGGTTGTCCTACCGCTATCGAGGGCTGGTGCTGGCTCTGTGGGCGGTGCTGCTGGTGCTGGGTGGGCTGTTTGCCCCCCGCCTAGACGGCGTGCTGCACGGCACCGGCACCACCTACGAACAGGGGGAGGCGGCCCAAACCGATCGCCTCCTAGACGACCGCCTGGGGTTAGATGCCGACGCGCTGACGGTGGTGTTTCAACACACCGGCCGCCGCCCCGATCTCCAACCCCTGCTGAGCGACCTGGCGGCCCTGCCCGCGGTAGAGTCTATCAGTCAGACTGTCGCTACGCCAGCGATCGCCGGGGCTGGAGCGGGCGTCGACTACCATCTGATGAGTTTGAAAGCCGGGAGTGACGCCAATACCACCATTGCCGCCCTGCTGACCCTGCTGGAGGAGGAGACCCCCGCCGGCGTGGCCAGCTACCTGACTGGCAAAGCCGTGGTGGACTACGAAGCCCAAGAGATCAGCAGAACGGACCTGGTGCGGGCCGAGGCCCTGTCGCTGCCGCTGACCCTGATTGCCCTGGTGTTTATTTTTGGCTCGGTGGTGGCAGCCCTGCTGCCGGTGGTGATGGCGGTGGCGACCGTCACCGTCACCAGCGGATTGATCTACGCGATCGCACAGTTTTCTGAGGTGTCTATTTTTGCCGTTACCCTGACCACCATGCTGGGTCTGGGGGTGGGTATCGACTTTACCCTGGTGATGGTGAGCCGCTTTCGAGAGGAGCTGGTTCACCGCTCGGTGCTCGAAGCGGTGGTAGAAACGATGGCCACCGCCGGGGAGGCGGTGTTTTACTCGGGCCTGACCACCTGCATTGGGCTGCTGAGTTTGCTGCTGTTTCCGGTGGTGCTGCTGCGATCGCTGGGGGTCGCCGGGTCGCTGGTGGTGCTGATGTCGGTGCTGGCGGCGCTCACTCTGGTTCCTGCCCTGCTGGGGATATTGGGCCACCAGATCAACCGCTGGCGACTGTTGACTCCCCAGGAGGGAGCGGGCTTTTGGGGACCGTTTTCGCGTCGGGTGATTCGCTATCGGGTGGTGGCGATCGCCGCCGTGGTCGCCATTGTGCTGGTGCTGATGGCACCCTTTTGGCAGGCCCAGTGGGGCCTGGGGGATGTCAACGCGCTGCCGGCCACGGCCCAGGCGCGTCAGGGGGTAGAGGTGTTAGAAGAGGCCCTTAGCGCCGGTCGCACCGCCCCTGTGCTGCTGGCTGTCACCGCCAAAAATGGCGACAGCGTGCTCAACCCCGACGCGGTAGCCACCCTACACAACCTAGTGGCATCCCTTGAGGCCGATCGGCGCGTGGCCAGTGTGCAGAGCCTGTTTAATCTCGACCCAGCCTTTGATGTGGCGACCTATCAACAGCTGTACCAGGGGCCTGCGGCCATTCCTCTGGCGGCGGTGGCGGCGGCGGTAGAGCAGCTGAGTGGCGGCGACACCACGCTGAT
>DASQNN010000020.1:0-44468 GCA_035644955.1 Nodosilinea sp.
GCCGTCATCAGCCGATGGTGAATATTTGGCCAGGCCCTCGGATGCTCAAGGTAAGGATCCATACCCGGAAACGGAGACGGCATCGCAGGTTCCCTAGAAGGACGATATTCCTAGTGTAGGCCAGAGGTATAGAGCCAGAACTCTGCTAGATGGGCTGGGCCAAGCCCTTTTACTGTATTAGGACAGCTTCAGCACCGCCATAAAGGCTTCCTGGGGCACATCCACCGTGCCGATCGCCTTTAAGCGCTTCTTACCCTTAGCCTGCTTTTGCAGCAGTTTCTTTTTACGGGAGATGTCACCGCCGTAGCACTTGGCCAGCACGTCTTTGCGCAGAGCGGGGATGCTCTCACTGGCCACTACCCGACTGCCGATCGCCGCCTGAATGGGAATCTTAAACTGGTGGCGGGGAATCAGTTCTTTGAGCTTTTCGACCAGGGCTTTGCCCACGTAGTAGGCCTTATCGCGGTGCACAATGGAGGCCAGCGAATCGACCGGGTCACCATTGATCAGCACATCGAGCCGCGACAGGTGGTTTTCTCGGTAGCCGATCAGGTGGTACTCCATGCTGGCGTAGCCCTTGCTGCGCGACTTCATCTGGTCGAAAAAGTCGGTCACGACCTCGGCTAGGGGCACCTCGTAGATCAACGTAGTACGACCCTGGGCCAGGTACCTCATGTCTTTAAATTCGCCCCGGCGGCCCTGGCATAGCTCCATCAGTGCGCCCACGTACTCTTCGGGGGTGATCATGTCGAGCTGCACGTAGGGCTCTTCAATTTTTTCGCGGGCCTGGGGGTCGGGTAGGGTACTGGGGTTGTCGATTTCGAGCACTTCGCCCTTGAGGGTGGTGACCCGGTAAATTACTGAGGGAGCGGTGGTAATCAGATCCAGGTTGTACTCACGCTCCAGGCGCTCCTGCACAATTTCCATATGCAGCAGGCCCAAAAAGCCGCAGCGAAAGCCAAAGCCCATGGCGCTAGAGGTTTCGGGTTCGTACTGAAGCGCCGCGTCGCTGAGGCGCAGCTTTTCGAGGGCTTCGCGCAGTTCTTCAAACTGGTCTGAGACGGTGGGGAACAGGCCGCAAAACACCATCGGCTTGGCCTCGGCGTAGCCGGGCAGCGCTTCTGTGGCCGGGTTTTGCACCAGGGTGATGGTGTCGCCTACGCGGGCATCTTCTACGGCCTTGATCGAGGCGGCGAAGTAGCCCACTTCCCCCGCGTGGAGCTGATCCACTGGGATTTGGGTGGGGGCAAGCACGCCCAGTTCGTCGATTTCGTACTCTTTGCCGGAGGCCATTAGCCGCACTTTGTCTTTGCGGCGAATGGAGCCATCCATGACGCGGAAGTAGACGATGACGCCCCGGTAGCTGTCGTAGTAGCTGTCAAAAATGAGCGCGCGCAGGGGTTGATCTACGGTGTCGGCCGGGGGAGGCACCAGGTAAACAATAGATTCTAAGATTTCGTCAATGCCGACCCCTTCTTTGGCTGAGGCGAGAATGGCCCCGCTGCAATCGAGGCCGATGATGTCTTCAATTTCTTGCCGGATGCGCTCGGGGTCGGCACCGGGCAGGTCGATTTTGTTGAGAACGGGGATGATTTCGAGGTTGTTCTCTAGGGCTAGATAGACGTTGGCCAGGGTTTGGGCCTCGACCCCCTGAGAGGCATCGACCACCAGCAGCGCCCCTTCGCAGGCGATGAGAGAGCGGGACACCTCGTAGGAAAAATCCACGTGCCCTGGGGTGTCGATCAGGTTGAGCACGTAGTCTTTGCCGTCCTTGGCCTTGTAGTTCATACGAGCGGCTTGGAGCTTGATGGTAATGCCCCGCTCCCGCTCCAGATCCATATTGTCGAGGAATTGGGCCTTCATTTCGCGATCGCTGACGGTGCCGGTGCGCTGGAGCAGCCGGTCGGCCAGGGTCGATTTGCCGTGGTCAATGTGGGCAATAATCGAGAAATTGCGAATCTGAGAGACGGGAACCTCTGTCATACAAGGCTTACCAGCGGAATGGTTTACAGACTTTAATATTGTAATCCCTCCATGGGCGAATGCTCGTAGTGTCACAGTCCCTACTCCCCTCGGTCAGTTGTGGGTTTAGACTTGTTATGTCAACATCCTAAGACCTTGATTTGAGAGGCTAGGAGAGGCTGGTGCTGAACCTAACCACCCTAGGGCTTAGACTAACAATAGCGATAGACCATTACCTTACTTGGCACCAGGCCACCCAACTATGCAAAACTCTGCCTCCCATTCCGGCGAACGGTCGGCGGAAAAAGTCGATCTCTCGGTACGAATCGACAAAGACCTGCTCGACCAGGTAACCCACCTCAGCTCTGACCCCAGCAAAGTGATCGATGTTGCTCTGCGCCAGTGGCTGCGGGGCGATCGCCGTTACGAAGACGACCTGGTGCGCCATTTGCCTCGCAACCCCACTGTCCCCCCCAAAGGCGAGTGGAACGACTAAGGGAACCGCAGAATTCAGGGTTCAAGGTATACGGTGCAAGGTCTAAGGCCGCCTCTTAAACCCTGCACCTTGTACCGTATGCCTTCTAATTCCACCTCAACTAGAGCCATCTAGACGCTTGGTTGGTTAACATGAGAACGTTCCGGCTCCGTACCCCTATGCGATCGCGACGTTCTACCCCTGCTTTGGCTACGGATACCCCGTCCGACGCGCTCTCTGTGTGGATCCTGGTGCTGAGCCCTGGCGGCATTGTAGAGTCGGTACAAACCACAGGGGCAAAGGCACTACCGGCGGCGCTGACCGCCAACTGGGTAGGACGCTCGCTGGCGGAAATTGTCTCTTTTGCCCATCCTCAATCGCTGAGCCAGGCACTCGACACCTTGACGACCCGCCACGAAATTGTGCAGCTGCCCGGTCGCTGCCCGCTGGGCTCCCACAGCATCGATGTGCAGTGGATGCTTCAGCCCCTGCTGGGGCCAGATGGCAATCTCTTTCGCATTGCGGCCACGGGCTACCTAGACAACTTGCATGGCCTAGCCGACAGCCCCTGGCGGCGCACTGCTCCCAACCCCACCCCAGAAACTGCCCTCAGTATCTGCACCCAGCTCCAGGCCTACTCGCCGCGGCTCAACCAAATCACCCGCAATGTGCGGTGGACGCTAGATTTAGCCATCATTCGCGAGCAGACAGTAGAGGGCTTGGGCGACCTGTTTGACGTCGATCGCTGCCTGGTCTTTAGCTGTAATGCCGCCCCCAACACGGCCCCCGAGACCGCCACGGTAGAGGCGGAATACCTGCGATCGCAAGACCTAACCTATTGGCATGGGCAGGTGTGGCCCCTGGCCAAAACCCCTTGCCTCAGCACGGCGGCCCAGGCGTCGGTGGCGGTGGTGCCGCCCCGGCAGCCCGCTGACCCCTCGGTGGTAGCCGTGGCCACTCGCTACCAAAGCACCATCAACGGCTTCATCGTGCTTCACGATCGCCCCGACCGGTCCTGGTCGGAGGTAGAGCTCAACCTGCTGACCGATTTGGCCGACCAGGTGGGCACCGCGATCGCCCACGCCACCCTGTTTAATGCCAGCCACGCCCTCGCCATCAAGCTCCAGCAGGCCAACGCCAGCCTAATGGAAAAACAGCTTGAGTTTCAAGAGGCCCGCCGCCAGGCCGAAGAAGCCCGCCGCCAGGCCGAAGAAGCCTCGCGCCTCAAGAGCGAGTTTTTGGCCAACACCTCCCACGAGCTGCGCACCCCCCTCAACGGCATGATCGGCTTTCTCAAGCTGGTGCTCGACGGCATGGCCGACGACCCCGCCGAGCAGGAAGAATTCATTGAAGAGGCCCACAAGTCAGCCATTCACCTCTTGCAGCTAATCAACGATGTGCTCGACATCGCCAAGATCGAAGCGGGCAAAATGCAGATCGAAATGGGGCCAATTAGTCTCAAGGAGTTGTTGGCCGACCTCGAAAACTTTATGCGCCACCAGGCTGACCAAAAAGGGCTAAGTTTCGAAATTTTGTTGCCCGCCACTCGCGATGACATCACTGTCAATGGCAACTACCAGCGACTACTCCAGGTGCTGATAAATCTGGTGGGCAATGCGATCAAGTTCACCCACGAGGGCGGTATTACCATCAGCGCTGAGGTGAAACCGCAGAAGGTGGCGCGCCAGGGCAAAACCTGGCCGGGCTTGGTCAAGATTAGTGTGGCCGATACGGGCATTGGCGTATCGCTAGAAAAACAGGATCGGCTGTTTCAGAGCTTTAGTCAGGTAGACGGCGATCGCACCCGCCAGTACGGCGGCACCGGCCTGGGTCTAGCCATTTCCCAGCGTCTGGTGGAAGCGATGGGCGGCGTGGTGCAGTTCATCAGCATGGGCGAAGGGCTGGGCTCCACGGTGACCTTTACGGCGCTGCTGTATCAAGAGCCGGTGGTAATCGACAAAGAGCCCGTGTATCCGCCGAAGTAAGCCGCATCTTCGAATTTGCGGAAGGATAGCCAGCAGATGACTCGCAGGTTTTATAGGGATTTCACAGGTACCTGGAGATATTGGTCAGGTGTCTCGGTATTGTTGCGAATAGCAAAAAACTGACGCTCAATATTCTTCAGAACTTCAGCGCTGTAATAGACCGTGCCACAATCACTGCAAATCTCCACTGGGGTATTGGGGACAATTAGGTATTGCCCTTGATGGCTATACAGATAGGTGATTCGGCGTTCTTCGTAGTCAGCGCTACCGCAGGTGTTGCATTTAATATCTCGCATCGGTTAAGCCCTTGTTTTTGGATCAATAAATTTGGGCGGCCCTGGTATGTAGACGGTTTATCCCTCTACCACCTCGCTGGTTTCCAGGTTCCAAACGTACTCTTTACAGACCTTGCAGGCGGAGATAAACGGCTCGCGATCGGCAACCCGGTTTCTACCTAGCTCAGGTAAGCAGGGCGGGCCAATTGCGACTGGGTCAACTGGCTGTGCAGAGCATCCCAGTTCTCCGTTTCAACCAGGGATTTGATCTGCTCTAGCTGCTGCTGGTACTGGGTTAGGGCATCCAGCAACGCGGCCCGGTTGTGTTGGGCCATCAGCGTGCCCAGCTCGGGCACGCCGCCGCCCACCCGGCTGGTGTCTTGAAAGCCAGAGCTGGCCAGGGCTTGGGCCAGGGCCAGAATAGCGGGGTCAGCTTCCCCTTCGCAGGCGAGAATCAGGCTGCTGCTGACCATCACCGGCAGGTGCGAGATCCAGGCGACGGCGCGATCGTGCTGGTTGGGGCTGCACTGGCAGAGGTTGGCTCCCAGGCTGGCGGCAATCGCCCGCACCCGTTCCAGTGCCGCTGGATTCGTCGCCTCGGTGGGAGTGAGCACGTAGGGGCGATCGCGAAACAACCCCGCCTCGGCCACCGCCAGCCCCGCCTCGGCCTTGCCCGCCATCGGGTGCCCGCCGACGAAATTGGGCCACAGCGCTTCTATAGAGGGCACAAGCTCCCCCTTCACCGAGGCCACATCGGTCACGATCGCCGCTTCGGAAAGGTGAGGCAAAATCACTTTAGCGGTCGCCACTACCGCATCGATAGGCGTGCAGATAAACACCACATCGGCCCCCGCCACCAGGGCTAAATCTGTGCCGGCCTCGGTGACGGCCCCCAGGGCTAGAGCGGCCTCAGCGGTCTCGGCCCGGCGGGCAAGGCCGACCACTGTATGCCCCCCCTGAGCCAGGTCTAGCCCCAGGGAGCCCCCGATCAGCCCCAGGCCAATAATGGCGATGCGTTCCATACGTCTCTAGCCCTTTGCCCGCAGTGGTTATTACCAGCATATCGGTGGGGGGGTTACCCAGAAGCCCCGGCGAATCTTCTATGCGACAATGGACACCAGTCTGTTAGGCCAGTCCAGCCGGCTCGACGGCAACCCTCAACCCTTTGCCGCCGTCAACCACTCTGATTGATTCTCTCAACCACACCACAATCGCGTCATCCCGTTGACGCCATTACTTTGATAGAGGCTCAAGTACACCAACAACTGCGCGCCCTGCTGCGGGAATGGGGAGAGCCAAGCTGGCCCCACCACCTGACCTTGGCCCGACTGGTGGCGCGGGCGCTGCGGCTGGGGCGTAGCGCTCTGCTTCAAGTGGGTGGCCTGTCGGCGTACCAGGGCGAGTACCGCCTCAGCTACCTGATTGCCCTGCTGATGTGGCCCGGCCCCGCCATTGTGGTGGCCCCCGACCCCACCGCCCAGCGGTTGCTCATGGCCGATTTGCCCCGGCTGCAAGAAAAGCTGCGGCTGCACAAGCCGGTGCAGCGGGGCGATCGCTGGCCCGGCGGCGGCTTCAATGGTCTGCTGATTACCACCCCCGACGCCTGGCTGGGCGATCGCCTCGGTGGCGAGGGCCGGTTTCCCGACGGTCTGCCCACCCTGATCGACGATGCCGACAACTTAGAACTGTGGGTGCGTCAGCAGCTCACCGCCGACCTCAGTCCCCTCGACTGGAACCATCTGGCCCTAGCCTACCCCGGCCACCAGGGGCTGATTCAAGACACCCAGGTGGCTCTTACCCACGCCGCCTTTCAGCGCCCGGCCAACCCCTACCAGCGCTATTTGCTAGAAGAAAGCGACGGCCAGCAGCTCCAGCGGCTGCACCAGGTGCTGACCGCTAGCCGTACCAGCGCGCCCCAGAGCGAGGGGCCAATGCCGCCCCAGTGGGCCAGGTTTTGGCAGCAGTTCAACCCCCCAGACCACCTGCTGTGGTTCTCGGTCGATCGCGATCGCGGCCAAATGGGCCTGCACTGCGCCCCCGTCGACCTCGCCACTGCCATGGCTCCAGTGTGGCCCCGCCAGCCGGTGGTGCTTATTGGGGCCGCCCTCGACCCCGACACCGACGCCGAAAACTTTCGCCAGCGCCTGGGGCTGGGCGATCTCACCTGCCTCCAGTTCACCCCCAACCGGCAAAACGACGCGATTCAGCTCTACCTGCCCACCCATCTGCCCCTGCCCAATACTCCTCAGTTTCAGGGGGTGCTGCACCAAGAAATTCGCCATCTGCTGAATGTCGCCCGTCCCCAGCTCCCTGGCCCCACGGTGATTTTGCTGGATGATTTGCCGCTGAAAGGTCAGCTGGGGGCGGCCCTGGCGGGAGAATTTGGCTCGCGGGTGCAGGTGGAGAATGCCGCCATCGACGCCAATGGCATTCTCGTCAGCGGCTGGGCGTTTTGGCGGCGGCACCAGGCGCTGCTGCCGCCCCCGGCTCTGTTAATTATTGCGACGCTGCCGCTGCCTTCCCTCGAAAACCCAATGGTGGCAGGGCGGGTGGCCTTTCACAAGCGGCGGCGGCAGGACTGGTTTCGGCTCTACCTGTTTCCAACGGCGGTGACCGAGCTACAGCGGGCTGTAGCTCCCTCGCGGCTGCACGGGGGCACCGTGGCCCTGCTCGACACCCGCGTCCACTACCGCAGCTACGGGGCCCAAATTTTGGAGGCGCTGAGCCCGGCTGCCTGCACGCGATCGCTGCCCACCGACTGGGGCCACAACCCGGGCTGCTGTAGTGACCGCTAATTCGCTATGGTTAAGAGTAGAGAGTAGTCACCAACTAGGACGTGGCAGCATAGACCCATGGGCGAATCAAAGCGACGCAAAGAGCAGTTAGGCGAGAAGTACGGCCAGGCAGAACCCATTTTGCCCGGTCTGCCGATTACCAAAGAGCAGTCTCGGCAGTTTGTAAAATGGACGGGCCGAGGTACCTGGGGGGCCATCATCCTGGTCATCGCCTTTTGGATTACCCTGCGGTTTATTGGCCCTGGGCTAGGCTGGTGGAGTCTGGCCGACTAGGGTGACGAATCTCAGGGTTTGCTCACACAATCGGGGCACAATTCTCTGCCCTCGCTAAGAAATCATAATTACGACTTTCCGTCCTCCGTAGATTCTGGGTAGAGTTAGGGAAAGTGGTTGCGCGGGAGCTTGCAGGAATATGCTGAGCCAACAACGGCAGTCTGGTCCCCAGCGGGGAGAGCCGCTGGCAGAAGGCGTCGCCAAGGAGTTTAGCTTGATTGTCGACGGGGCTGAGCCAGCGTTGGCACTGCCCGAAATCATCCCTCCCACCCCCAAGTCTGGCAATCAGTCGTGGCGGCTGCTGCTGATTTCTCTGCTGAGCTGCGGGGCGGCCAGCGCAGCGGCCTTTGGGGCCTTTTTGTGGCTGATCAATCTACCGCCCACCGCCAATTGCGAAACGGCAGCTACGGCTCCCACCGATCGAGCTCAGCTGTTTTGTGCCCAAACCGCCGCCGAGTCGGGAGAGCTGTCCGACGTGCTGGCCGCCCTTGACCTGGTAGGCGGCTGGGCAGCGGGACACCCGCTCTACTACGAGGTGCAGCCCCTGGTAGAGCAGTGGTCGTGGGTGGCGCTAAAGGCCGCTGAGCAGGAGCTGCGCAGCAACGGCAGTATGGCCGAGGCCCAGGCCCTGGTTGGCCACATTCCAGTCGATAGCCCGGTGTTTGCCACGGCCCAGGACACCATACAGACCTGGCAGGCCGAGTGGGATCAGGGCGAGGCGATCATGGCGACGGCCCAGACGGCCCTACAGCAGAAAGACTGGCCCACCGCCTCGAAACAGATTCTGGCCCTGGCCGAGCTGAAGAACTCTCACTGGCGCGTGGGGCAGGTGTCGACGCTGTCGCGCCAGATCAGCGAGGAGCGCCAGGCCCAAGATCTGCTGGCAGAAGCCATTGCCACCGCTGCCCCCGGCGGCAGCGATCGCCTGGGGGCAGCCCTGGGCACCGCCAGCAAAATCAACGAGGGTACCTACGCTCATCAGCAGGCCCAGCCCTACCTCGATCGCTGGAGCGACCTGCTGCTCAAGCTGGGGCAAGACAAGTGGTACGCCTCCGATTTAGACGCCGCGATCGCCCTGGGCCGCAGCGCCGCCCTCAACCCCAGCCGTGCCAAAGTAGCCCAAGAGCTAATCTGGATTAGCCAGGCCCGCCAGATGGCCCAGCAGAGTCTGACCACCTGGCGCACCTCCCCCGACCAGCTGGTAACGCTCTATCGAGCCATGCTGCTGGCCAATCGGCTGCCCGCCGACAGCCCCTACTATCCCCAGGCCCAGTCGAGCGTGGCCACCTGGCGCACCCACCTGGGCGAGCTGGCCCGACTGCAAACCGCCCAGGCGATCGGCCAGGTGCGCGATATCGACACGATCAAAGTGGCGATCGACCAGGCGGCGAAGGTACCCATAGGGCACCCCCGCCGGGTGCAGGCCCAAACCCTGGTGGCCCACTGGCGACAGGAGATCGAGCGCCTAGAAGACCGGCCCCAGCTGGTCAAGGCCCACGAGCTGGCCCGCGCCAAAACCTTTGAGGGCCTGCGGGAGGCAATTGAAGCCGCCAACGCCATTCCCCTACCCCGCGCCCTGCGCAGCGAAGCCCAGAGCTGGGTCTACCTCTGGACGAACGAACTACAGGTAATGGAAGATCGCCCCATGCTAAACCGGGCGCGATCGCTGGCGGACCAGGGCAACCTCTCCCAGGCCATCGTCGAAGCCAACGGCATCAAACCGGGACGAGCACTCCACGATGAGGCCAGGGCTGCGATCGCCGGCTGGCAGTGGGAGATTGCCGCCGCCGAACGGGCCCGCCTGCGGGCGATTCAGCAGGCCACCGCCCGCCAGGCCGAAGCCACCGCCCCCGCTGAGCCCACCCCAGCGGTTGAAACACCTGAAGAAACACCCACCGACGCCCTGCTGCCAGCCGCAGAGGCACTGCCCGTCGCTCCAGCTCCCATGCCTACCGCGCCGCGCTTGCCGCAGTCGCCCCTGCCCCGCCGCATCGAAACCATTCCCGGCGCACCCGCCCCGGTGGAGGCATTCCCGCCGGTGGTACAGCCGGCCCCAGAGCCACCGCCGGCCCTAGTGGCCCCGGTGCCCCTGCCCGCAGCGCCCCCTAGCCCGTTGCCCGTAACGCCGATCCCCGCGCCCCAGCCTATTTATCCGGCCCCCGAGCCTGCCACCTCCCTCGAACCAGGCCCCCAGGCGGCGCGGCCTGCTGCCCCTAGGGTGTCGGCCTCGGTCGGCCTAGCCCCTGAGGTTCTGTTTACAGGCGCTCTGTACGCGGGTCATTAGCCCCCATAACCAACCCAGCCAGACACAATTGCAGCTGCCACAGCCCCGAATTGCCCAGCCCCGCCACCGGCCAGACAAGCTTTCCCTGCATAGATCTCCTGGGTCGATATAAAATGGGGACTGGCCAATTTTGCCGCGTAGGCTCGGTCCAGTTCAACCTGGGCCAGAGCGCGGGTGTTTGGTTTTTCACCGTGGCTTTTTCACCGACAAACCGCCCCTTCTGGACTTGGACTAGGTTTACCCTTTATGGCGCTACTCCAAAAGTTACCCCAAGTACCCGATACCCTGCGGGGTCGTACCGTAGGGCGCAGCTTTCAGGCCGTGTTTTTGCTGGCGCTGGTGTCGGTACTGCTGGTTGGCACCTTTGGCGTCCGGCTGTTTCAGCTCCAGGTAGTCAACGGCGATCGCAACCGTCAGCTGGCCGATACCAACCGCATTCGCCTGGTGCCCAAGCGCCCGGCTCGGGGCACCATTTTTGACCGCAACGGCAAAATTTTGGCGGGCAGCCGGCTGTCGCACACGGTCTCGATCTGGCCCATTGCCCTGCCCCGCGACCAGTGGCCGACGGTGATCAATCGGCTGTCGGAGGTGCTCAACATGCCCCCCGACGAAATTCAGTCGCGCCTAGAGCAGGCGGGTTACGCATCGATCGAGTCGATTACCATTGCCCGGGGCATCAGCCCGGCCCAGGCCACCGCCCTGGCGGAGTACACCAACGAGCTGCCGGGGGTGCGCCTGGAGGCCGAAGCGGTGCGTAACTACCCCAACGGCGACCTGGCCGCCCACGTCATTGGCTATACCGGCGAACTCACCGACCAGCAGCTAGAGGCGCGCCGCGCCAAAGGCTATCGCCTGGGTGATGTGGTGGGCCAGATGGGGGCCGAGGCAGCTTTTGAGAGCACCCTCCACGGAGCCTGGGGCGGGCAGCAGGTCGAAGTGGACAGCTCCGGGCGCATCATCAGCATTTTGGGCGACAAGCCCGCCATCACCGGCCAAGACATTCAGCTCACCATCGACCTTGAGCTTCAGCGGGCGGCCGAGGCGGCCCTGGGCACCCGGGAGGGCGCGATCGTCGCCATCGACCCGCGCAACGGTGCCGTGCTGGCCATGGCCAGCTGGCCCACCTACGACCCCAACATTTTTACCACCCGCATTACCGAGGCCCAGTGGCAGCAGCTCCAGGGGGCCGATCACCCCTTTCTCAACCGATCGCTGCAGGCCTTTCCGCCCGCCAGCACCTTTAAGATTGTCACCACCGCCGCCGCGATCGAGTCGGGCCAATACTCCCCCAGCACCGTCTTGCCCACCTATCCCTACATTCAGGTGGGGGGCATTCAGTTTGGCGACTGGAACCGGGCAGGCTTTGGCCCCCTCGGCTTTGCCGGGGCGATGGCCATGAGTAGCGACACCTTCTTCTACCAGGTGGCCATGCGCATCGGTGGTCCCACCCTGATTGAGATGACCCGCCGCTTTGGCTTTGGCCGCAAGACCGGCATTGAGCTAGGGGCCGAAGAAAGCGCCGGTCTGGTGCCCGACGACGCCTGGAAGCAGGAAGCCATTGACACCCCTTGGGTGATCGGTGACTCGATCAACATGTCTATTGGGCAGGGCTTTTTGCAGGCGACGCCGCTCCAGGTAGCCGGTATGTTTGCCATCGCCGCCAATGACGGTTACAAGGTCACCCCTCACCTGCTGAAAGACAACGAAGAGCACCGCAACTGGAAAGAATCTTTAGAGCTGAGCGACGTCACCGTCGACCTGTTACACCAGGGCCTGCGCCGGGTGATCACCAGCGGCACCGCCTCCAGCCTAAATGTGCCCCACCTGCCGCCCTTTGCGGGCAAAACTGGCACCGCTGAAGCTCCCCCTGGCCTCTCCCACGCCTGGTTTGGGGCCTATGCTCCCTTTGAGAATCCGGAGGTGGTGATTGTGGCCTTTGCCGAGCACTCGGGCGGTGGCGGCGGCAAGGTGGCAGCCCCCATGGTGATGCAGGTGTTAGAGGCCTACTTTGGCCACAACCCCGCGCCAGAGACAGCCGCTCGGTAGAGAAATTCCTGGGGGCTGATACCAAATCCTGCTTGGCTACTCCCGATTTAACCGGGCAAATGCCATAGAGCCTGCTCGGCTACGCCTACGCCCCTACGGTTTGACCTTTTGGGAATCGGGGTTAGGTGGTTCCGATTTGATATGAGTTCGCGCCCCACTCAACCGTTTGTCCACCCGTCCACCGACTCCCTAACTCCGCGAAGCCAGACTAAAGTTGCGGAAGTGCTGAGCCTGGGCCTCAATGCGGCAGGCGAGGCGATCGCACACCATGCCGCAGAGGTCAAAAATGAGCTCGTCTGTCACGCTGTAGTAGGCAGAGGTGCCCTCGGTGCGCCGGCTCAAAATGCCCGCCTGAAGCATAACCTTCAAATGTTTGGAGACGTTGGCCTGGCTGGTTTGGGTGGCTTCTACCAGCTCTTGCACACATTTCTCGCCCTCCCGCAGCAGATTGAGAATTCGCAGCCGCATGGGCTCACTCAAAACACTGAAATACTCGGCAACTTGCTGCACGACTTCAACTGAAACCGGTTCTACAGGATCCATCAGGGTTAGGAGGTAGGCTCGTGTGTGCGAACGATTCTCAGCAATCTTAACAACTATCCTATTTTTGCAGCGATCGCCAGCAATACAGTCATCAAATCTTGTCAATTGCTTAAACGTGATCCCTAGGGGTTTTCGTACAGGGCTAGGAATGATCCCCAAGGTTTTTTTGTATAGGGTGGGGGGGAGATTGGGGTTAGCCCTTGGGTCAGGGGCCGCGCCGTGAGATTCTTAAAGATATCGATCACCCACCCTTGAGGACTGCCGTGAAAGCCATCACCCTGCTTGGTTCAACCGGGTCTATTGGCACCCAAACCCTGGATATTTTGGAGCATCACCCCGACCAGTTTCGCCTGGTAGGCATCGCCGCAGGGAACAATGTAGAGCTACTGGCCCAGCAGGTGCGCCAGTTTAAGCCCGAAATTGTGGCCATCTGCAACTCCGAGAAGCTGGGTGAGCTGCGAGCGGCCCTGGTGGGGCTTGACCCTATGCCCCAGATTCTAGCGGGGGATGACGGGGTGGTGGAAGTGGCCCGCTACGGCGATGCCGAGGCGGTGGTGACCGGCATTGTCGGCTGCGCCGGGCTGCTGCCCACCCTGGCGGCGATCGAGGCGGGTAAAGACATTGCCCTGGCCAATAAAGAAACTCTGATCGCGGGCGGCCCCGCCGTGCTGCCCCTGGTCGCAAAGCACGGCGTTAAGCTGCTGCCCGCCGACTCCGAACACTCCGCTATTTTTCAGTGCTTGCAGGGGGTGCCCGAGGGGGGGCTGCGGCGCATTTTGCTGACCGCCTCTGGCGGGGCCTTTCGCGACTGGCCCACCGAAAAGCTGGCCCAGGTGACGGTGGCCGATGCCCTCAAGCATCCCAACTGGTCGATGGGCCGCAAGATCACCGTCGATTCGGCCACTCTGATGAACAAAGGGCTGGAGGTGATCGAAGCCCACTACCTGTTTAACGTGGACTATGACCACATCGACATCGTCATCCATCCCCAGAGCATTATCCACTCGTTGATTGAGCTGCAAGACACCTCGGTGCTGGCCCAGCTGGGCTGGCCTGACATGCGCCTGCCCCTGCTCTACGCCCTCTCCTGGCCCGATCGCATCTACACCGACTGGGAGCCGCTGGATCTGGTGAAGGCGGGCGACCACACCTTCCGCGAGCCCGACCACGCCAAATACCCCTGCATGGAGCTGGCCTACGCCGCCGGACGGGCCGGGGGCACCATGACGGCGGTGCTCAACGCCGCCAACGAGCAGGCGGTAGCGCTGTTCTTAGACGAAAAAATTCACTTTTTAGAGATTCCCAGGGTGATTGAGGGGGTATGCGATCGCCACCGCTCCCACAATGTGGTCGAGCCGAAGCTGGCCGATATTCTCGCCGCTGACCAGTGGGCCAGAGCCGAGGTGCTCAGCGTCAGCGAGACCATGACCCATGCAACCGTTGTTTCTCTGGGGTAGGCACCGTGGAGCTGCTGATTGTACTGGGGGCAATTGTCGTGGCGTTGGTAGTGTTTGTCTGGCTGTTTAAGCTGGTCAAAAATACCATTCAGACCGTGCTGCTAGTAGCCTTTTTGCTGCTGGCCCTCTATTTCTTGTTTGGCATTGGCCCCGGTGCGATCTGGGAGCAGATTCAAATTTGGCTCGGTGGTGGCCAGGGCCGGTAGCTGTCCCTGGGAGCTGGCAACCCCACCTCACCTCCACGGACACGGGCCAGGGGATGGCAGTGCGGGTCGAGGCGCCAGGGCCAGGCTGATGACCTGCCAGGGGGTGACAGTCCCCGATGCCGCCGCCTGGGGCTGCTCTAGCAGATTGACCGAGCCAGTAATATCTACGGGCAGGGTGCCGCCCAGGGCGAGGGGGCTGCTGGCTCCGGTACTTTCGTAGGCCCGCAGAATGTACTGGCCTGCTTGGCCTTCTGCCTGCTTGAGGGCCGATAGCACTAGGGTGGTGTCTCCCAGGCTGAGAAAGCTGGCGGCGGCTGGCCCTTCGATCGGTGAAGCTGACGGCCCCCCCAGGCAGGAGCAAATCGGAAGACTGAAGCTGCGGGCCACTTGAACCGTTTTAGCCTGCTGCCAGCCTTCGGTGTGGGGGTAGATCGCGTAGCTAAAGGTGTTGAGGCCGCGATCGCACCCTGGATCAGGCCAGATCGGGGCCTTTAGCAGCGTCAGCCGCAGCTGGCTGGGGGTGGCATCAAACCCGTGCTTGTAGTCGGTGAGAATGCTCACGCCTCGTTCACCATCGCTCAGATCGGCCCAGCGTAGAGCGGGCACCTCCCACTTGGCGGCGGCCTGGGGGGTGTCAGGGGTGGTGGCACGGGCGATCGCCCCAAAGGGAGTCTCATAGGTGGCCTGGGCCGCCGCCACCGTTAGGGGAAAGGCCACCTTCAGCACCACCTGAGTTTCCTGCCAATCGACCTGGGTGTGCACAGCCAGCCCGGGTGACCCCACATCGAGGCAGTAGTCTTGGGTGATGGTGGACTGGTTAAAGGCGTGGACCACGCGCAGGGTCTGCCGCACCGGGCCGTACTCAACCCAGCGAATCTCTTTGAGCTGAAAATTTTCGAGGGGATGGTCCTGGTAGTCGGGGGCGATATTCCAGGCATCCCAGTACTCACCCTGGTCTTTAAACGCCTGGAGCTGGTTTCCACAGCCGTGGAAGGTCTCGGTACCCGTGAGCTTCTGAACCAAGCTGGCAATGGCTCCGGTGGACGGATCAATTCTTGCCCGCAAATGCTCGTTCTCCAGCACCCAATCATCAGGTGGCCAATCCTCAGTCGGAACAACAGCCAGCGGAGCCTCCGCTGGCATCAGCCAGATCAGCCGATAGCCCACCGAAGGAATATTTGGCACAAAGACCAGCAGCGATGGCGCTTCAGTCTGCCCTGACTGGGTCAAGAGCGGTTGTCCAGCGGCATCCTGCGCTTGCCATTGGGACAGCGCTACGTCGGGGGGCAGGGCGATCGCCACCACTTCGCTGCGCTCCCAGTTGAGCGGGTTAAACAGCACCACCGGCACGGCGTTGGGATGGGGAGATGATGGGATAGGGCAGCGCTGGCTCAGGGCTGCGAGGGAAGTTTGCAGAATGCGATCGCCCGTCTCCAGCGCCCACTGCCACTCGCCGTTGGCCTGCTCAAACACCTCAGGAATCGACGATCCCGGCAAAATATCGTGGAACTGGTTAAACAGCACCCGCTTCCAGGCGGCCTCTAGCTCGGCCTGGGGATAGGGCAGTAGGTCATAGATGGCGGCAATGGAGGCAAACAGTTCGGCCTGAAACAGCGCATCTTCGCAGCGGCGGTTGTACTGCTTTTGGTCGCCGTGGGTGGTGTAGCAGCCCCGGTGGAGTTCGAGGTAGAGTTCGTCGCGCCACAGGGGGAGGGGGTGAGTGGGTGGGTAGATAGGTGGATGGGTGGATGGGGGGATGGGTGGATGGGTAAGTTGGTCTTGCTCAGCGAGGGGGGATGGGGGGATGGGGAGAGGGAAGGTAGGGCCGTGATGAGTTGCGTTTGCTGGGGGATTCGTATTCTCTGTGAAAAAGGGTTGGGTAAGGGCGTCAAACAAGGGAACGGCGTGGCCGAAGGTGAGGGTGGGGAAAAAGGGGGAATTAGCCCAGCGCTGGGCTTTGAGCAGCATGTCGCGGGTGGGGCCGCCGCCGTGGTCGCCGACGCCGGGGAGCCAGAGGGCATCGGCAAACCCGGTGTTGGCTTCCCACTGGCTGGCGTACTGGGCCATGGCGACGGGGTCAATATCGGTGCCGATGGGGGGCAGAGTAACGCCGGTGATCTCGCTGCCGTCTGGGCCCTGCCAGGTAAACAGGTCGTGGGGAAAGGGGTTGGTGTCGTTCCAGCGCAGCTTTTGGGTGGCGAAGTAGCGAATGCCGCCTTGGGTCAACAGCTGGGGCAGCTGCCAGCAAAAGCCAAAGGTGTCGGGTAGCCAGGCAATCGCGCTGACCGCGCCAAATTTTTCCAGACAATACCGCTGGCCGTAGAGAATTTGCCGGGCGATCGCCTCACCCCCTGGCAGGTTCAGGTCGGGCTCTACCCACAGCCCAGCGTCGATGGCCCAGCGCCCTGCTTTCACCTCTTGCTGCAGGGTGGCAAATAGCTCGGGTCGGTGCTGCTCTAGCCAGGCAAACAACGCTGGCGACGAGTGGCTAAAGGTCAGCTCTGGAAAGTCTTTTTGCAGCGCCAGCACCGAGCGAAAAGTGCTTTCGGCAGCTTGCCAGGTGTCGGCAACGGGCCACAGCCAGGCCAGATCGAGATGGGCATGGCCCAGGCAGTGAAGAGTGCGCTGCTTCAGCCAGGGGGAGAATTGACTGAGCGATGCCCGCAGGTCTAGAAGGGACTGGTGAAAGCGATTCTCCCCGCCTTCAGGAGCCGAGTTGGAGTGAGTAGCGGCGGCAGAAGCGTGGGTCTGCCCTGAAGGGCGATCGCCGACCGCAGTCCAGGCAATGCCCTCCAGGGCTTCACTCAGCACCGCCAGCTTTTCAGGCTCGAACTGGGTCAGGTAGGTGGCCAGCACCGCCAGCTCATCGGCCACAAAGCTCGGTTCTGGGCAGTCGCCCGCCGTTTCAAACACCAGCTCCGCCTGCACCAGCGCCCCCTCATCGTGGCCAGGGCTGAGCAGCCGGAGAGAGACATCCACCCACTCCCCCGGCACAACGGCCTCGGTCAGCACAATGCGCGTCCAGCAGTCAAAAATATCCCCTGACTGAACCAGCTCGCCATTGACAAAGATATCGGCCTGGTGGGCCCACCACCGCAGGGCCAGCCGCGCTGTCAGCCCCGCCAGGGGGTAGCCGTTGAGGTCGGCGGGCCAGGTAAAGCGCTGGTGCAGCCCCAGGGGCACGTGGCCCTGGGGCCAGGGAATGTGGTCGCGATCGTTGAGGGTAGCCAGCGGCCAGGTCTGCCACTCGCCAGTTGGAACAGTCTGGGTTGCCGACGCAGGACAGCGGTGCCAGGTGGGCCGCACGTCTTTTTGGCTCAGCGATCGCAGGCGATCGAGGACGGCTAAGATCGACTGGGGCGGTACAGGGTGAACGGTGGCGGGGGGCATGGCTCCGGTATGATCTAAGGCAGTCTCCCCAGTTTAGGGAGAAGTGTAGGCAGACGTGTAGGCAGAGTTATGGCGACCTCGTCACGCCCATTTCAAAGCCAGACCGTGGCTCGCCTAGTGGCGGGCTATCGGCAGATGGCCCACGGGGCTGGGCGGTGGCTGCGCCAGGGCCGCACAGCGGCGGTGTGGGGGTTGCAGGTGGCGGTGTATCCCCTCTACGTGGCGGTGCAAGGGGTGCGCCTGGGCTATCGACAGCTGCGGGCCAAGCGCCCTTGGCAGCCGCTCTGGGCTAGCCTTACCGGCACGACTACCCCAGAGCCAGTCGGGGCCGACACCCCCATTCGCGCCCTGCTATCGGTCATTCAGCCGCCGGTTATTCCGTCTCCTAAAGGGCAGTCTTTAGGAGAGCAGCCTTCAGGGGGGCAGTCTTTAGGAGATCGGCCGGGGCTGAAGCTGGTGAATGGGTACGGGCGATGGCTCAGGCAGTCGCGGGCCGGGGCCGTGCTCACCCCCGGCCGGTGGTACCTGATCCCGTTTCAAGCTCCCATTCGCGGCATTGCCTCGGATCTGGCGACCCGCAACCTGGTGCTGGTCACCGTCCACAATGACATTTTTACCGAGCTAACCGACGACCAGCGGCAGCGGTTGCACCAGGCCCTGGTGCTGATGCTGGCCGAATACGCTCGCCTGAGTCGCCGCCACGCCCTAGACCACACCCTCCAGCAGCCCAGGCTGCCCCTGCCTCGACCCAGCCCCCTGGCGCTGCCCCCCTGGCGCTGGCTGCCCAAGGCCCTGCGCTGGCTGCAAACCAGCCCCCTCGCTGCCGCCACCAGCCTGTTTGGCGAAGCCCAGCAGACGACTCAGGCGATCGCCCGGCCCAGACCCGCAGTCAGCGGCACCAATCTCGTCGTCCAAGCCACCAGACTCTATCTCAGACCCAGCTTCCCCGCGGGCACCCGCGAGCGGACCAGACAGCTTCACGGCCAGCCCGCTCGCGCCAGTCTGCCAGGGACTAGCTTGGTAGCCGAGGCCGTAGCCCTGATCGTGGCTGGCCCCAGCGCGGTGGTAGAAAGCCTGCCCTCGCCAATGGCCCGTCAATCGCTTCCCCTGGATCTATCCGTGGAGCCCGATGCCGCGATCGCCGCTCGGCCAGAGCGCTTAACGACGTTAGAAGTGCGCCCCACCGCCCCGCTTGCGTCCCCCCCGGCCCTAGAGGCCCAAGTCACCCAGGTACACTACGTCGATGCGCCCCTAGTGGCGGTGCTGCGCGGCCTAGACTGGGTGCTGTACGCGATTGAAACCTGGTTACGGGGGTGCTGGGCCTGGCTGCAAAAGCATTGGTAATGGTCAGAGTCATTTAGAGAGGCGAACGTTTGGCGATATGATAGGGCAAGCTTAGTCCTGCACCGGGGCCGTTTCCATCGATGGAACGCTGATGCTGTTTGGAGCAGGTCTTGGGCCAACTCTGCTAGCGGTTTGGAGACCTAACTCATGCTGACCCTCAAGATTGTGGTTTACCTCGTGGTCGCCTTTTTTGTGGCCCTGTTTGTATTTGGCTTTTTAAGCGGTGACCCCTCCCGCAACCCCGGACAACAAGATATGGAATAGGGTAAATCCGCAGGAGTGGAGTGCCCGTGTCGGCTGGGCCTAGTCTGAGCCTAGGCCCAGGCTAGGCCCAGCCGACACCATCTTCGGCGGAACTTGAACCTCTCAAATTGGTCTGTGATCTGGCGGCGGCCTAAAACGCTGTCGCCAGGCCTATTTAGCCAAGTAGCTGGCGCTGATCCCAATCAGGCAGCTATGGCCTAGTTGAGCCCGCACGTCGGGCTTTGTTTTTGCTTTGGTGATGCCAGCCCATGCCTCTGCCGCTGATTCTGCCCTCTGTGCCCCCGTCCTCGGAGCTGGCTGAAGTCGTATTGGTATCGGCTACCCCAGAGCGATCGCTGGCGGTTGCGGCGACCCCGGCTCCCGCTACGACCAGCGTCATTGATCTGAGTCAGACCAGCCTGCAATGGCCCCTGGCCCAGGACAACACTCCACCAGCCCCCAATCCATCAGAGCCGTTCAACCCAGAGGTGCCAAATCTCCAGGGTTCAGAGTCGCCCCCCGCAGAAGCTCAGTCTGGCGAGAACGGTGTTTCGCCCAGCGCCCCCGTTGCCGAGCCGGCCCCAGAGCCAGCAGCACCGCTAGAAACGCCCCCCGAAGCATCATCGGAGCCAGTCCCAGAACCTGCCCCCGAAGCAGGCGAGACCATTTTGCTGCGGGCCAACCAGCAAGTATTTGAGCCCATTCGACAGATTGTTACCGCCAGCGGAGACGTGCTGGTGCAGTTTGGGACTGGTCAACTGGCCGCCGATCGCCTCTGGGCCAACCTGGCCAACCGTTACCTGCGGGCCGAGGGCAACGTATTTTTTAACCGCAACAATCAGATTATTGAGGGCGCAACGGTTACCTACAATCTGCTCCAGGGGGCCGGCACCATTACCGAGAGCCGCGGCGAGCTAGAGCTGTCAACCCTAGCAGACGATTTCTCTACCCTCCCAGCGGAGGGAACCGGAATACCCCTCGACTATCGCCTGCGCAACCAACCCTCCATTTCCCAGGCCACCAGTCCCGGTGGCATCGCGTTGGCAACGGGCGATGCCCAGGCGCTGCTGGGGGGCGGACAGAGCACCATCGAACGGCTGCGATTTGAGGCCGATCAGGTTTCCTTTAATGCCGACGGTTGGGATGCCGAAAACGTTCGGCTTACCAATGATCCATTTTCGCCCCCCGACCTGGAGTTTAGGGCCAGCAGTGCGCGGCTCACCCCCATCAGCGAAACCCAGGAAGAGCTGGTTTTTCAAAATCCCCGCCTGGTCTTTAACCAGGGCCTTACCATCCCTTTGGTTAGAAATCGCTTTTTGCTGACCCAGGGGCAGCTGCCGGCCGATGCCTTTACCCCCCTACCCACCGGCATTGGCATTGACGGCCGCGATCGCGACGGTTTTTTTGTTGCAGCCCCGATTCCCATCCCTGGAACAGGCCCCTTTAACGTTACCGTAACCCCTCAGTTTTTTGTCTCGCGCTGGCTGGGCAGCTCGAACTACAACATTGCTGACCCGGCCAACTTTGGCCTGGCGGCCACCCTTAACGGGGCGGTGGGGCCGCGCACCACCGCCTCAGGCAACTTCAGCCTATCGGGGTTTGACCTGGCGAACTTCAGCGATCGCCTGCGGGCCAGCTTTCGCACCCGGCGCCTAGTGGGTACCCACCGGCTCAATTTTGAGTACAGCTACCGCGATCGCCTCTTCAATGGCTCCCTGGGCTTTCAGGATGTGCAAAACAGCCTCGGCCTCCTGCTGGAGTCGCCCAACGTGGTGCTAGGCGGCAGCGGCATCAACCTTAACTACCAGGTCTCTGGGCAGTACGTCACCGCCAATAGCGATCGCCCCAATCTGCTCGCTCCCGGAGTCGGCATCGGGCTAGCCAGCCTGTTTCGGTTTCAGGGGTCTGCCGATCTAAGCCGCGGTTTTTTGCTGTGGCAGGGGCAACCCTTACCCGCCACCCAAACCGAAGGACTGCGCTACTCCCCTCGCCCGGTGGTGCCCAATCTGGTGTTGGGGGTAGGGGTACGGGGGGTGGCCACCTACTACACCAGCAACGACCTGCAAGAGTTGCTACAGGGCAGAATTTTCCTGGCAGGGCAGCTGGGCCGGCTTCAGCGCAATACCTTTGACTACACCCAGTTCAACATTGGCTTTAGCCAAAGCCTAATTGGCGGCGACACCTCGCCCTTTCTCTTCGATCGCTCGGTCGACCAAACCGTGCTGTCGGGAGGCATTATTCAACAAATCTACGGCCCTTTTTTAGCCGGTTTTCAAACCGCCATCAACCTAAATACCGGGCGCACCATCGACAGCAACCTCATCTTTGAGTACCGCCGCCGCGCCTACGGTCTACTGTTTACCTATAGTCCCACCCAAGAAACCGGCTTTTTAGGGTTTCGCATTAGCGCCTTCGACTGGACCGGGCGCACCGCCCCCTTCGATGCTGCCCCCACTACCCCCAGCGACGTAGTGGTGCAATAGCCGCCCCAGTCTAACGGTAATAAACCTTACGACGATAGCCTTTGCCCTAGCTTATGATTAAGCTAAAGAAAAACAACTATTCTAAAAACCGTAGGCCGATGTGGGTTAACGCGTAGGCAACCACTATGACTCACTCCAGCAATTCCTCAGATATTGAGCCTATTTATCAGCTGCTAACTAGCTACAGTTTTGATGCCGAAACCTATCAAGTCAAGGCTGTAATTGCCGGGTGGTTAGCAGAATTTGGCCCTGTTTGGGTCAGCCACGCGATTACCGAAGCCCTCTATCAAGGGCGCTACAAACTGATTTCCATCGAGCAAATTCTTAAGCTGTGGCAGCGGCGAGGACAGCCCATTCGCCACTTTAACCGAGAGTTTGAGACGATTATTTTGGGCCAAACCCTGCTTTGCCCCACGGGCTATGGCGATGGGGCAGAATGGCCAACCATTCGCCGCGTCACCCCTCCGGCCCTGGCAACCCCTCCCCAGGCTCCCCAAGCGGCGGCACCAGAAGCAATACCAGAAGCGGTACCAGAAGCGGCACCAGAAGCGGCACCAGAGCCTTCCACAGAATTAGCACCAGAAGCAGCCGACCCAGTGCTGGCCCCTACAGAGGCCCCCGCAGCAGACGACGCGGGTTCAAACGAGCAAGACGCCGCCCGTTCTCCTGAATCCGAGGCCGGTGAGCCGAATGTCGTCGCAGAGCCTGCGATCGCCCCTCCCGATCCCCCTGCCCTGCCCAATTTTCGCCCCCTAGCGCCCAACGAAGATTCCCTTGGGCAGTCGGTCGAGGTGATTCAGCCCTTTGTGCCCCGGCGCGGCGAGTCAGAGCTACACGAACGGCTGCGGGCCGTGGTACAAGGGGGCATGAGAGAGTAATAGTCCCATCCCAGGGTCTAAAGTTTTAGCTGGGCGCTTGCGCTAGACAGGTACTCGGTTCTAGAGTGCCCCAGTGGCCTATACTAAAGAATAGTACAAACGACCTGCCAAAATGGTTCAATACACCCTGGCCCAAAGTCCAGACGTTGTTCTGACGGTGTCGGGCAAAGACTCTCGCAAAGCCCGCGAAAAGGCGCTCGATCAGCTCATGGCCATGCTAGACGAGGGAGAGCTTCCCACCGCCCTAGCCGATGGTTTCAGCGCCGAACAGCTGGTAGAAGTACAGCCCCCCACTACCTCCGCCGCCGTGCAGCAGCAAGAAGACTCCGTTGTTGAAGCCATTCAGGTGCTAAACCAGTTGGCCACGCTCAAAGTTAAGGTGCAGGCCTCCCGCGACGAGGCCCTCCAGGTGCGCCAGCTCGTCGACCTGCTGTTTACCGACGACCCCATGACCGACGACCAGCTCACCGAGCTAAAAGACGGGTTTAAGGTCCTCAAGACGTTTGCCCAGAGCAATCTGCGCTTTAAAGAAGCCCGCACCCAGGCCGAGATGGCCCGCCAGGTTCTCGACGAGGCCCTGGAGAATTAGGGCGATTACAAGGCTTTAGGTTCACGGCAGGCCTTAAACCGTACACCTTAAACCCCCAACCCTAGGCCGTTACGGCCTGTCACAATTAGCTTGGTGAGTACTAAACGGATTTTAGAGATGGGAAAATCTGGGCGATCGCGCTTGTCCCGCTGCTTTAGCGCCCATGCCCAAGCCGAAAGACCTTATGCTCTCTCGCCATCACCGTCACCCGTAGGGTGATGGTGCTTAGAGCAGGTTGCGGTGGGTAAAGGGCTTGGCCTCGCTGCCGCTGTAGGTGGTCGAAACGTGGCCATCGCCCACCAGCTGATATTTGTAGGTAACTAGCCCCTCTAGGCCGACCGGGCCGCGAGGGGGCATCTTTTGGGTGCTGATGCCCACTTCGGCCCCAAAGCCGTAGCGAAAGCCGTCGGCAAAGCGGGTTGAGCAGTTGTGGTAGACCCCAGCGGCATCGACGCGGTTTATAAAGTGGGCGGCGGTGGCGGCGTTGCGGGTGACAATCGCCTCCGTATGGCGCGAGCCGTAGGTGTTGATGTGGTCGATCGCACCCTCCACCGAGTCCACCACCTTGATCGCTAAAATCAGATCGCTGTACTCCGTCGCCCAGTCTTCCTCAGTGGCGGGGGCTAAATCGAGCACAATCTGCCGTGCCTGCTGGTCGCCCCGCAGTTCAACCTGGGCTTCCCGCAAGGCTACTGCCAGCGTTGGCAACCCTTGAGCGGCAGCATCTCGGTGAATCAGCAGGGTTTCGATCGCATTGCAGGCCGAGGGATAGGCGGTTTTGGCATCGACGGCGATCGCGATCGCCTGCTCCAGATCGGCCTCGCGGTCAATGTACAGGTGACAAATGCCATCGGCGTGGCCCAGCACCGGAATGCGCGTATTCTCCTGCACAAACCGCACAAACGCGTTGGAGCCGCGCGGAATAATCAGATCCACATAGCCCTCCAGATCCAGCAGGGCGCGGGTTTCTTCACGAGTGGTCAGCAGCTGCACCGCTGCTGGGTCTACCCCAGCATTCTCAAGCCCCTGCTTGATGGCCTCTACTAGGGCCGTGCACGATCGCACCGCCTCTTTGCCCCCTTTAAGAATCACCCCGTTGCCCGACTTAATCGCCAGGGCCGAAATCTGCATTACGGCATCGGGGCGCGACTCAAAGATCACCCCCAGCACCCCTAGGGGCACCGCCAGCCGCTTGAGAATGAGTCCCTCATCGAGTTCGCGGTGAATTTGCACAGTGCCTACGGGGTCGGGCAATCGGGCTACGTCGCGCACGCCCGCGATCGCCCCCGCCAGCTTCCCCCCGTCCAGCTTGAGCCGCCCATACAGCGGCTTGGCCAGGTTGTCAGCCAGGGCGGCTTCGCAGTCCGCCTGGTTAGCCGCCACAATGCGTTCGGCATTGGTTTCAAGGGCTGCGGCCACGGCCTCAATGGCGCGATTCTTGGCCTCAGCAGACAGGCTCGCTAGGGTTTGAGCTGCCTGGCGAGTAGCCTGGGCAATCGCCAGCAACGGCTGAGGAGCGGCATCCTGGGCAAGGGGAGAAATGGTCATAGCAATACGACAACCCGGCAATACTCCAGTTTACCGTCTCAAGGCAGGACGGTTCGGGTTCAGGGTGCAGGGCCTAAGGTGCAGGGTGCAAAGCTCAGAATTCAGATTTCAGACTTCAAAAAAACTCATCCATTCCCCTACTCCTCCGGCGGTTCATCCAAGTGATCCGACGCTTCCCGATAAAGATTAAAGACATGGTCGTCCTTTAGGCAGTAGAGCACGTTGCGACCCTGCTTGCGATAGCTGACCAGGCGAGTGGCCCGCAAAATGCGCAGCTGATGCGATACTGCCGACTCGCTCATAGCTACCGCCGCCGCCAGGTCGCCCACCCGCATTTCCCCCAGAGCCAGGGCCGAGAGAATGCGCCAGCGGTTGGGGTCGCCCAGCACGCCAAAAAATTCGGCCATGCGCTGGGCCTTTTCTATGCTCAAAATCTCTGCCACGGGCGACGGGCCAGCGTGGCCGCAGGAATGGTCGTCAATAGGGGGGCGATCGCCAGCCATACCGTCTTCTCTGAAGAATAGCCATGACCCAGGGTCGCATCCAAGCATCACAGCCAATTAATAGTTGCCCACAACCCATGAACAGTTGTTCACATGTTATGGTTAACCCATGAACAGTTGTTCAAGTGTTTGAGCATCAGTTTAGTTCACCTAGCCCAAGAGGAACCTTATTATGACTACCGTCACCCAAATGAAATGCGCCTGCGACTCCTGCCTGTGCATTGTTGACACCAGCCAGGCCCTAGAAAAAGACGGCCACTATTTTTGCAGTGATGCCTGCGCCGACGGCCACCCCGAGGGGTCTTCGGGCTGCGGTCACACTGGCTGCGGCTGTAATAGCTAGCCGCTCCCGACGGCAGGGTGCCGCAGATCTGCGTCTGCCCAACCCTGCCAACTTCCTACACCGCTAGACTCCCTAAGCCCCTTAAAATTGAGAGGAGTCACAGAGGGGACAGGTCAAAAAAATGGCAAAAAATGACCCAAATTGGGTGCTGCGGCGGCTGCCCCTGGTAACCGGAGCCCTAGGCGGCATTCTGCTATTGCTCAACCGACTGCTGACCCCCGCCCTGACCGAGTCCCAGGCGCGATCGGACGTAATGGGCGTTATTTTGAGCGCCCTGCTGATTTTGACCGGCCTGCTGTGGCAGCGGGTGCAGCCTACCCTGCCTGAAGCCGTGACCCTAGTTGGCGAAGAAGGGTTAGAGCTAGACGCCACCCTGCCCGATGCCGTCCAAACTGAACTGGCCTGGGCCTCCCACCTGCTGCTAACCAATACCGTCACCCGCTCTGTCGTCGCCTACCGCCAGGGCAAAACTCTGCTGCGACGGGGCATTTTAGCGCCCAAGGCCGACGTTACCCCCGGGCCTATTTTGAAGCGGGTGCTGGAGACCGGCAAAGCGGTGTATTTGGTCAACCTCAAAATTTACCCGGGTCGCCTGGAGTTTGACTACCTGCCCGAAAATACCCAGGGCGTAATCTGCCAGCCCATGGGCAAAGATGGCGCACTGATCTTGGCCGCCAATGCTCCCCGCAGCTACACCCGCCAAGACGAAGCCTGGGTCGAGGGCATTGCCGACAAGCTAGGCTACAGCCTAGATGAATTAGTCCGAAATGAGTCGAGCCCTGAGCTAGCGGCAACGGAGGGCTAACGTTCAGGTTCTTTAAATATTTTTAATCCAGTTCAATACAGTTCGTACTTGAGCCACTGGCAGGGCAGCGTTCCGTTGTACACCGCCACCCGCTGGGCCGATTTAAGCCCAATGTATCGTGACAGCTCTTTGTTGCCGCTCAGTACAAAGGCAGTCCAGCCCTTGAAGCGCTGTTTCAAGACATCCCCCAGCAGCTTATAAAAGGCTCCCAGGTCCTCCTCGGCGCCCAGGCGTTCGCCGTAGGGTGGGTTGCACAGCAGGTAGCCACTGTCGGCGGGGGCTTCTAGGTCAGCCAGGTCGGTGGCCCAAAAGTGAACCTGCTCGGCCAGGTCGCAGCGCTGGGCATTGAGGTGGGCCTGGTGAATGATGTCGGGGTCGCGATCGCATCCCCCGACCCAGGTGCCCAAACTCTCCTGGCGCGCCGCTTCCGCCTCCTGCCACAGGCCATCCCACAGGTCGCCATCAAAATCGGGCCAGGTCTGAAACCCAAACTCTTCGCGAAAAATGCCTGGAGCAATGTTTAGCGCCGCCATACTGGCCTCCAGGGGCAGGGTACCCGACCCGCACAGGGGGTCGAGCAGCGGCACGTCGCCGGGCCAATCGGTCAGCTTCACCAGGGCGGCCGCCAGGGATTCTTTCAGCGGCGCGGCCCCCACGGCGGGGCGGTAGCCGCGGCGGTGCAGGCTGCTGCCCGAGCTGTCGAGGCTGACGGTAGCGGTGTCGTCTTGAATATGGACGTTGAGGCGCACCTCGGGGTGCTGGGTGTCGATGGTGGAGCGATCGCCCCAGTGCTGCCGCTGCTGGTCAACCACGGCATTTTTTACCTGCAGGGCGGTGAAGTGACTGTGGTTAAGGCTGCGGTTTTTGCCGGTGGCATCGACGGCAAAGGTTAAATCGGGGGTTAGGTAGGGCCGCCAGTCGATGCTCTGAATGCCTTGGTAGAGATCTTCAGCATCGTGGCAGGGGCACTCGCCCAGCTTGACCAGTACCCGAAAGGCCAGCCGCGACCACAGGTTCACCCGGTACAGCAGGGCCAGGTCGCCCTCAAAGGCCACGCCACAAAAGCCCGGCTCGATCTGCTGGGCCCCTAGCTTGTCAAGTTCGGCGGCGGCCAAGGCCTCTAGCCCGCGGGCAACGGTGGCGAAATATGTAGCCATGGGGCCTCCTCTACGAATTCTGCTGTGCGCCCTAGGGTAGCGGGATCAAACCCACACTTTGCAAGGCATTTACCGTTTTGTTAAGACCGGATATTTCGACACAGCTCTGACTTAAAACCTAAGCTATTCTATGGATATCATGATGGATAATACCCTTGTGGGTGTTAGAGCCGCTCGGCCTAGCCGCTCTGAGGGCAGATTTGCCCTTAGCCATCGCCCCGGCCAACTGTCGAATTTTGAGAGGAACGACTTATTTCTAAGACGCAACTGGTAAACCGGCAAATTCGCTCACCTCAGGTGTTCCTAATCGATCAGGAGAACCAAAATCGGGGTCTTATCGATACTCGCGAGGCGCTTACGCTGGCCGAGGATGCAGGACTTGACCTGGTGGTGGTCTCTAACGGCAAAGATGCCCCTGTGGCCAAAATTCTGGACTACGGCAAGCTTCAGTACCAGCAGAGTAAGCGGCAGAAGCAAAGCTCTAAGCCGTCTTTGAAAGAGGTCAAGCTGCGCCCCAACGTGGGTGAGTCTGACTACCAGCTCCGCATTCGCCGCTCGGTCGAGTGGCTGTCGAAGGGAGACTCGGTTAAGTTTTTGGTGCGCCTGCGAGGGCGTGAACACCAGCACCGCGATCGCGCTGGAGAGCTGCTCGATAGAATCGTCAAAGACATTGGCGATGCGGGCAAAGTCCAGGCCCTCGACAAAAAAGCCCTGGTGCTCATGATTACCCCGGCCTAGGGGTAATCGGCGGGTTTTCCCCCTCCAGCTCTATCATCCTCAAGCGATCCCCGCTTACAACAACAGGTGGTCCAGCCTAAAATCTGGGCCACCTGTTGTCATGACTTTAAACAGGAGCCGACCAGGGTCGCTGCTGCAGGGCTGTCTGCACCGCCTGCCGCTGATCGCGGTGGGTAATCCAGCGGTGGTAGGTGCGGTTGTGAATGGCTACCGAATGGCCCATCATGCGGGCGGCCACCGTGTCGGGCAGGCCAAAGTGAATGGTGCGCACAGCCCAGGCGTGGCGCAGATCGTAGGGCGAAAAGGGCACTCCGTAGCGCTTAAACTGAATCGCTACCTGCTGGCCAATGCGCTGTAGCGTGGTGGTGCTCAAATCGGTGTTAATAGGCGGCAGGGCCCCCTCCCCTAAACCAAAACGAGCGACCCATTCCGGGTAAAAGGGCCATACGTCGTGGAGGCCGGTCTTGGTGGTTTCGAGTACGGTAATGCGGCCCTCGGGATCACCCCGCCGTAGCCCCTGATAGTCGCAAAAAAACACCTCGTGGTTGCGCAGGCCGTAGGTGGCCATCACGCCGTACACGTAGCGCCAGGCCGGGTTGGGAATGCGATCGCACCACTCGACAATGATCTCGTCAGAGGGCAACAGCCGTCGCTGGGCCTTGCTGCTGCCATACTGGCCCGCCAGCTGGTCGATGCTCTCGGGCAGCACTACCCCCCGAAACTCAGCAAAGGCTTTGAAGGCGGTGCAGGCCACCTGGCGGCTGCGCGAGTGGGGCGGCAGAGACTCTAAGGTAGCGACAATGGTGGCGTCCAGGGGCTGCCGGGGCTGTTGTTCTGCCTGGGCCAGCAGCTTCTTCAGGTAGGGGGCATAGGCCTTTTCCCAGGTGGTTTTACGCGAGGCCAAGGCAGCGGCACCGGGGCCAGAGCGAGCCAGCACGTCCGCCTCAAATTGAGCAATGCACTCGGCCAGGGGCAGACTTTCGGGCTGGGCCGCTTCGGTCTGGGGGAGATAGTCAGCCCAGCTAAACCGCCGCTCAATCAACTGGGCGGCAATAACTTTGGCCTCGCGCTCGATCTGCTTTAACCCCGCCGGGGTAGCGGGCAGCTTGAGGGGAATGCGCTGCTGGTAGGGCCGGGTTTTAGGGCTGTCGGGGCGGGGGGGCAGGGTGCCCCGCAGGTTGAGGCGATCGCCCCGGCGCTCCACCTGTAGGCCCAGGCGGGCCGCCTTCAGGCGAGTGTTGAGCGTTGCGATCGCGGTATCTATTGCAGTATCAAAGGGGGCAGAGGCAGCCATCAGCGTCGGAAACCGTTCATCCAGCTTGTAGAATAAACTGTGAGATATGAGTACCTACTTTAGAACCACTACAGTGCTATGGGTCGTGTCGGGGTCTTATTGCTAAATCTAGGGGGGCCAGAACAGCTCGACGATGTTCGCCCCTTCTTGTTTAACCTGTTTGCCGATCCAGAAATTATTCGTCTGCCCTTTCCCTGGTTGCAGCGGCCCCTGGCCTGGTTAATTTCAAGCTCACGCGCTAAGCAGTCCCAAGAAAACTACCAGCAGATTGGCGGTGGGTCGCCCCTGCGCCGCATCACCGAAGAGCAGGGCGAGGCCCTCAAGCGGGTGCTGGCCGACCAGGGCACCGAGGCCAATATCTACATTGGCATGCGCTACTGGTACCCCTTCACCGAAGAGGCCGTGGCCCAGATCAAGCGCGACGGCATCGAAAAGCTGGTGGTGCTGCCCCTCTACCCGCAGTTTTCGATCAGCACGAGCGGCTCTAGCTTTCGGCTGCTAGAGCGCCTCTGGCTCGAAGACCCCGCGCTCCAGCGCATTGTCTACACCGCCGTGCCCTCCTGGTACGATCGCCCCGGCTACACCGAGGCCATGGCCGATCTGATTACCCAAGAGCTCGACAAGCTAGAGAATCCCGATCAGGCCCACATTTTCTTTAGCGCCCACGGCGTGCCCGTTAGCTACGTCGAAGAGGCCGGCGACCCCTACCAGCGCGAAATTGAGCACTGCACCGAGCTGATCATGCGATCGCTCAACCGCCCCAACCCCCACACCCTGGCCTATCAGAGCCGGGTGGGGCCGGTGGAGTGGCTGCAGCCTTACACCGAAGATGCGATCGAGCAGCTGGCCCAGCAGGGGGTCAAAGACCTGGTGGTGGTGCCCATCAGCTTTGTCTCCGAGCACATCGAAACCCTGCAAGAAATTGACATGGAGTACCGGGAGATTGCCCACAAGGCCGGGATTTCAGGCTTTCATCGGGTGCCCGCCCTCAACACCCACCCCCGCTTCATTACCGACATGGCCGATATGGTCACCGAAGCGCTGGCCGCCCCCCGCCAGCTCTTTTCTGACGTGGTGCAGCCCGACAAAAAGGTCAAGATCTATCCCCAGGAGCGATCGGCCTGGGGCCTTACCCCCGTCGCCGAGGTGTGGAACGGGCGGCTGGCCATGGTGGGCTTTTTAGCCCTCCTGCTAGAGTTGGTCAGCGGTCGCGGTCCGCTGCACTTTGTGGGCATTCTCTAGGTCCATCCTTAAAGCTCCTTAGAGCTTAGGCTTTGAGCGCCGGGGCCAGCGTTGCCACAGGTGCGAAGTGCGAATGACCAGCCACAGCAGCAGCAGCGCAATGATGCCTCCCTGGTTGGGGGCATCAAAGGCCAGCACCGCCAGCACAATGCACAGCCCGTCAACCACAAAGAACAGCCACAGGGGCGGACGGCGGGGACGATAGAACCAGCCCACCTGCAGCAGCTGAATCACCAGAGCCAGCAGGGCGCTGATCACGCCTATCAATGGATTGAGCCAGCCGTCTAGGCCAAAGGTTCTGCCTACGGCCAGGCCCGCCAGAGCACCGACCCCAGGGCTAAGCACCAGCTCCAAAATTTGAAAAAAGCGCTGGCTGTAGCGATTCTTCGACAGCATCAGCTCGGCCATTGACCAGCTGGCCAGCACCCCCAGCACCAGGGCCGGGGGCAGGCGCGCCAGCAGCGGCACGTTGGCCCACAGCCGGGGGCCAGACATCAGGCCAATCAGCAGCAGGGGTAGCGCCAGCCGCAGCCCCGTTGCCGCCGCGATCGACAAAATGGCCAGTAGTTCTGTAATTATCACGGTTCCACCCAGGGGCAACCCTAGTCGCTGAGGGCGGTGGACAGGTAATCGGCGGCCGATTTAACCACGGCCACGGCATTTTCGTAAACCATCCGGGTTGGGCCCAGCACCCCAACACTGCCTACGGAGGTATCGTAGCGGGTGTAGTTAGACACAACCAAGGCACAACCCTGCATCGGTTCTAGGGGGTTTTCAGCCCCAATCCAAACCTTGACGTCTACCCCGTTGAGGGTTTGGCTAGCCACCGGCGGGCTGTCAAAAAACAGCGGCCACAGCTGCGACTGGTCCTCTTCCAGCAGCCGCACGATCGACTTAATGCGCTGGGCATCGGAAAATTCGGGCTGGCGCAGCACCTCCGACAGGCCGCTAATTACCAGCTGGGGGGTTTCGGTCACCTGCGATCGCTGGGCCAGATCGCCCAATGCCTGGCAGAGCAGTGCTCCATAGTGCTGAAACTCAGCGTCGAGACCGCCCCAGTTGAGGCTGGCCACATCGGCCAGAGGTCGGCCCCGCAGGTGGTGGGTCAAAAAGTTGGACAGAATTTCTAAATGGCGGCCCAGTTCCTCGGTCGCCTGGGCTGCACCTCCCAGCATCGCCGGCAGCTGCACCACCACCGACTGGGTCGCCAGCGAATCGAGCAGCACCACCATGAGCACCTGGCCACCGTCTACCGCCACCAGCTGAATGTGGCGAATGATCGCGGCGCTGGACTGGGGCACGGTAATGAGCGCTAAGTAGCCGCTGATCTGAGCCAAAATCTGCGTCGTCGACCTCAGCAGCGACTCCAGGCTGCGCCCGACCCAGTCCAGCTCTTCGGCGAGGGCCGCATCGACCCGCCGCCTGACCCGAACCGACGGCGACATGAGCCGATCGACGTAGAGCCGATAGCCAAAGTCTGAGGGCACCCGCCCCGCCGAGGTGTGGGGCTGATAGAGCAGCCCATATTTCTCCAGCAGGCCCATGGTGTTGCGCACCGTCGCCGGGCTCACCTTCAGGTCGTACTCCTGGGCTAGGGCCCGCGACCCTACCGGCTCTGCCGTGGCGATGTAGTGGCGAATGGTTGCCTGTAGCACCTGCTCGTGGCGAGCACTCAGGGGAAGGGCAGAGTCCATAGGGGGTTGGTATAAAACTCAACTACGGCTTTGCCCTAACCATAACAGATGTTCTCTGGCGTTCGGCATCTGGTGGCCCAGGGACAGCGGAATCTTTGCCTAGGGAAGTTTGACCGAGAAATTTAGCCAGGCAAGCCAGTGACGTGCGGCTTTATATCCTCGCCATAGCCTCGCCCTGCTGCCGAGCTACAGGTCTTTGCTCTGGCTAAAGAACTCACCCACCTTGAAGCTGGTAGTGTTTTCGAGCTGGCTGATCACCGATCGCGTAATCAGCTTGCTCTGCTCTACCAGCACCTCCCCGGTGATTGGGTGCAGCAGGTCTTGGTCGGCACGACGGCCGATCAGCGCCTCGATGTCTTGCAGTGAGTTGACGTACATCCCCGGCGGCAGCTCGACCACCACTCCGTTGGATACCACCCGGGCCTGACAAGCCAGTCGCGAGTTGGGCTTACAGGAAGTAATCACCTCCAGGGTGCGCTGCTCACGGCGGTTGATGGGGGTCAGCGCCTCCATTCCCGACTGTACATAAATATGGCAGGTGGCGCACATGCCCCGGCCACCGCACTCTTTCAGCACGTCGAGGTCTTTGTTTAGCAGTACCGAAAGCAGGTTGCCGTTGGTCTCAACGGAGGTTTCTTGGGCAATGGGCTCTAGGCGAACAGTTTTAGCCATGGGTACAACGGGGTTTAAGAGAATAGAGTAGATAGCCGGGCGATAACCTGAGGCAGCCACGGTGGGGGAAACCCCTTAATCGCGATCGCCCTAGCCGCCCTGGGGGGGCAGGGTATCGAGCAAAAGCGCCTGCTCCTGGGGTGTCAGCGCCTGGCCAATAACCAGGGTTTGAAAATTGCGGATGGTTCTGCCACCGCGTCCCAAAAAGGCCGCCACCCAGTCTTTAACCCACTGGCATTGTTCCGCCGTCAGCGGGGTTTGGCTCTGGGCCGCAACGGCAAAGTGGCCGTCTTTTTGCACTTCAAACTGCTCCAGCCAGGCATGGGCCGGACGCGACTGCTTCCAGGTGTTGATAACGATGGTTTTACCCAGGTACTGGGTAGCGCCATCACTGAGGTGGTTGAGGGCCGCAATGACCTCCTGGTAGCCTGGAGCTAGGGTACCCTGTTCGGGGTCCGCTGACTCAGGCGGCGGCATGTTAGCGAGCAGATCGGGGGCGATCGCGGTGCTGCCCATGGTAACGCAGCCCGCCAGCAGCCGGAAGGTTGGCACCGCATTGTGGGGAGCCTCGATCAGGGTGGCCTTGAGCTGGTCAATGGCGGTGCGGTAGTCGGCAAGCGACATCTGGTCTGTCATTAGAACCAGCAGAATCAGCCCCTGATCGAGCTTGTAGATATGGGCGAGCTGATTGGCAAAGCGAAAGGAAAAGGCGTCGAACTGGGCGGGAGTGGTTTCGATCACCTGCTGAATACCCTGGGCTAGGGCATCCTGCTGCTGGGAGTTGAGGCTGATGTCGGGCCCAAAGAAGAAGGGGCGGTTGCGTCCATCAATGAGCGCCATCCCAGAGATGCCGGGTAAGTTTAGGACATTCTGGATCACCTGACGTTTCATAAATCCTTTGGGGTCTCGCTCTAAATTTTGTTGTCGAGTGTCCTGAACCAAGTAATCTAGGGATGGCAGACTTAATTCGACAATAGGCTTGAGGCCAAAAGTCTATCCAGGGTTGTTGCGGCGACATCTGTTGCGATGACAGCCAGGGGCTGGCCTGCATTACGCTATGGTTTGTTGGCCTCCCAGGATTATCGTACGTTAGGGTTACTGCCCATGTCTGACCTTCCTTTTACCCTCGACCAACTGCGCATTCTCAAGGCCATTGCAGCGGAGGGCAGTTTTAAACGAGCGGCAGACAGTCTCTATGTCTCTCAGCCAGCGGTCAGCCTGCAGGTGCAAAACCTGGAGCGCCAGCTAGATGTACCGCTGTTTGACCGGGGCGGACGACGGGCACAGCTCACCGAAGCGGGGCATTTGCTGTTGAGCTATGGCGATCGCATTCTCAGCTTATGCCAAGAAACCTGTCGCGCCATCGAAGATCTTCAAAATTTGCAGGGCGGCACCCTAATTATTGGGGCTAGCCAGACCACCGGCACCTACCTGCTGCCCCGCATGATTGGCCTCTTTCGGCAAAAGTACGCCGATGTGGCCGTGCAGCTGCATGTGCACTCTACTCGCCGCACCGCCTGGAGTGTGGCCAATGGCCAGGTTGACCTGGCGATTATTGGTGGCGAACTTCCTCCCGAACTACAGGACTCTTTAGAAAGGGTGCCCTACGCCGAAGATGAACTCGCACTGATTATGCCGATGTATCACCCCTTGGCCAGCCAGGCGGTGATTCAGCGCGAAGACCTCTACAAGCTGCACTTTATTGCCCTCGACTCGCAGTCGACCATTCGCAAGGTTATTGACCAGGTGCTTACCCGCTGCGGTATCGAGACCCGCCGCCTCAAAATCGAAATGGAGCTCAACTCCATTGAGGCGATCAAAACCGCCGTGCAGTCGGGGCTAGGGGTAGCTTTTGTCTCTAATTCCGCGATCGAAAAAGAGCTGCAGATGGGCGTGCTGCATCGGGCCAAAATTGACTCGGTGGTGGTCAACCGCACCCTGTCGGTCATTTTTAACCCCAACCGCTACCGCTCCAAGGCCGCCGCCGCCTTTACCACCGAAATTTTGCCGCAGTTTACCAACCTGCCTCTCAACTTCAAGCCCGTCGGCACCGAAAAAAATGGAGCCGGGAAAAACGGGTCCAAGCCCGCCTCCCCGCCACCAGAGCCGCTGTACCCCACCCCCTAGCCGAGGGCTTCACGGGTGGTAATTTGGTCGCTGGGGATAGCGATCAGTCCGTCTTTATAGATATGAATGAGCTTGCGCTGGCGCAGTTTGCCCATCAGGCGCGTCACGGTGACACGGGTAGAGCCAATGGCGCTGCCAATTTGGGCGTGGGTGAGCGTCCAGGGCAAGTAGTAGCCCGACTCGCAGGGTTCGCCAAATTCTTCAATCAGCAGGGTCAAGAACCCCAGCAGGCGATCGATGGTGCGGCGCTGGCCCAGGGTGCTCAGCCACAGCAGCTTGCGCTGGTGCTGGTAGCGAAAGGCATCGAGCACCTCGCGGCGAAAGTGGGGCCAGTTGTCGAGATCACTCCAGTAGAGCCAGAGAACGGTGGTTTGATCGACGTGGGCAAAGCTCTGCAGCAAAAAGGGCGATTGAGCCACAATTTCAAAGGGCTGCCCTGCCCCCACAAACCCCAAAAAGGCCTCTTCGCTCAACCCCATGGCCAGGGAGGTCGAGCCCTCGTCGTCGGTGGCATCGTCCTCTATGTCGGAGGTGGAGTCGCGGGTAGCCAGATCGGGGGTGGCCCCCTGGGCAGTGCCTACCAGCCGCACCGAACCGCGTTCTACCAGATACAGCAGCCCAGAACGGGTGGGAATGCGCTCATCTTTGTTAAAGGTTCTGGCCCGGTAGTGGGCATGGGCCCAATCGGTAATGCGCTGCCAGGTCAAGAAGGGTCGGGCATGATCGGGGCGGGAGGATGATTGCATAGCGACAGCGGGGTTAGACGGCACAGACCGTGACCATGGGGCAGAAGGCTAGAGGAGGGTGCGATCGCGCAAACTAGCAAGACATCAGTCAAAATTAGCCGCGTGAACTGGGTCGATGTACCCCTCCCTAGGGCTAAAGGCAGGGCGGCAGCCGTGGTTGGCTTGCCCGTTGCTAGCTGATTAGCCTCAAATATAGACACCCTCGTTGACCAAAGAAGGCCTTGCTGAAACCGATTTTTAGGAACGTTGCGATCGTAAAGTTTACGTAAACTATCCAATACTAATACAGAGATCCCGTATTTTCCCGTAGTGCTCTCGCCGAACTGAGGACTTTTGCGGATCCTGTAGGCTGACATATCATACCGAGTCAGTGGTTAGGGGTTTGCTAGCTACCGGTTTAGTCGTCAACATTAGTCGTCAACAGTTCAATGGTCACCAGGGGTTTAGGTCAGCCTAATTCCCTGGCTGAGCACCTCGGTGAAATCAGTTTAGCCCTGGCCTCACCAGGGGCAAACTCCCATAAGAAATCCTGTTCATTCAAACCAGCTTTTGGGGGTGACATTCCCTCAGGCTGCCCCTATAATTCAAATGTGTGAGGAGCGAACCAGAAGAGATGCCGAGACGAAACACGGCCAGTCGTCGGCATCTCTTTTGTTTTGTAGCTAGATTCAACCAAGTTTCTAGACCTGGCCATCGCCGGTTCAGCCGAGACCAGGGCCAAGATCTAAACGTTCAAACGTCTGAACATTTTGAGAGATTTCCGAGGTCTCAACCAAAGTTTTTACAGCTATAACTTCTGTGGGCTGGGTTATTCCACTTCAAACCTGCCGGCATGAAAGTTTTACAGAAACCAAGTCGAGGGTCTGTTTTAAAGTTCCCCTGAAGCCTTGATTTTGTGTAGGAAGCAATCAGGGTTTGACCGACCTTTAAAACATGCCTCACCCTGCCGTTAGGTCAAAGCTCCTGCACAGGAACTGTTTAAAAGCTCCTGTAGCACCTTAGCCACCACCTGGGGCTGCTCGACCATTGCCAGGTGGCCACAGTTTTCAATTTCAACAACTGGGGAATGCCCCTGGCCCGCCACGGGCCGATAGCTCGCCAGGTGGTGCACGTAGCACAAATTCATCACCTGGTCCTGGCGACCGGCCAGGAAGTACACCGGCTGGGTCAGGGCGGCCACTAGCCTGGGCAGCAGGTGTACCTCAGCCTCGGTGGTCGATTCTAGCAAAGTGCCCAGAGCCGCATCGGCGTCGGCCTGGAGTAGGTCAAGGCAGCGATCGCGCCCCCAGCAGTAATCCAAAGGCCGATGCACCATCATACGAGTCAGCAGCAGCGGCAGCAGGGTATAGCGCAGCCAGGACCGTCGCCAGCCCACAATGGATTGCCCCGCCTGACGAAACCGCTGAAACTCCCGCTCTAGATAAATACCGCCACCAGCGTTGAGGCACACCACCCCTCGCACCAGCTGAGGATAGCAGTGAGCCATCCACAGAGCCACGCTACCCCCTAGCGAGTGACCCACCAACCACACCGGGCCGAGGTCAAGCTGCTCTAGCAGCGCCGCCAAATCGCGAGCGTAGGCCCCTAGGCCGTAGGGCGAGGCCGAAGATCCCAGGGCCGTAGCCGCAGCAGGCACCCCCGGCTCAAACTGGTCAAGCCCATAGCGCGACTCGCCAAACCCCCGCAGATCATAGGCTAGACAGGTATGGCTAGGAGCCAGCTGATCGATCACAGGTTGCCAGTACTTGTGACTCAGCAGCCAGCCGTGGATAAAGACCAGGGGAGAACTTCCCCTAGCTGCCGTAAGCTCGTAGTAGTGGGGTACACCAAAAACTGTAGTAGTGGCCATAGGCCGAGGGCCTCTTAGGCCGGTCTTTGACCATCGTACCCTAGCTCATCAGGCGGTAGCGCATACCCTCGGCAATTTTTTGGCCCAAATAATCAGGGATCAGGCTCTCATTCGGGCCCAGTAAATAGAGAATGAGACGAGTTCGCCCCCGCCAAACCAGCAGGTTGGCATTGACCACCAGCAAATCTTCCTGCCAAATGGCGTACATCACTTTGTAAAACAGGCCCGGTTGGTTGTCGGCCTCAATCAGCAGCGCCGGCAAATGAAAAACCGGATCCACATAAAACTCTGTCTCTACCCGCTCCAGCCCCGCATCCAGATTAAACTCTACGGCCAGCATTTCCTCCACCTCAAAATGCCCGGCCAGCGTTTCTTGAATGGCACGACAGACATTCTCGGTGGTTTTAGGACTGAGCACTTTACCGCCCCGCGACACCACCAGCTTAACGAACACCAGCATGGGCGGGTAAATCTGTCCGTAGAGGCTGATGTTATGAATAGTCAGGCCGTAGGCCGCCAGCACGCCAAAGATATCGCTCAGCAAAAACGACTGGTTGCGATAGACAAAGTGCAATGCGCTCCTGCTGCCCTCGGGTTTAATGTCGAGAACAGCCTTGCGCTGCTTGTAGAGCTGGTAGGCCAGGCGCAAATTCTGCAGCTGAATCTCGCTGCTGACAAACTGCTCATAAAATTGCGGAAAGGCACGGTTGAAGCGCTTCAACAGCTCAACCGTTGAGGGGTTTAAGCCAGCGGCCATGGTTGGAAGGATGGAACTCCATGGAGGTAACGTTAGCATCTGCCGCATCAGGAAACCCTAGCCAAGCAAGAACATACCCCCGTCCTAACGCTTTTAACAGCCGCTGTCGTCGGGGAAACCTCTTAAGCTCTGTAGGCCTCTGCTCTACTCTGTCTTTGCTCTACTCTCAGGGGCGGTGGATTCTAGGTCCTGTACTTGTCGAGGCAGTGGGTTCTAAGTCCAGCTCATTGCCTTCCCGAGGTGCTAGGCGTCTCTAACTCCCAGCCCGGTCCCAAGGTCCTAGGACGACTAGAAACCGCTCATCCCAGAACAGCCAGCATAAATCTCAACATCGTCAGAGGCATCGGGATTTTATGGGGATATACTATGAGAAACGGTGTTCAGCCCTAAGTTTAGCCTTAGCTGTGGCTCTTGTGCTGCCTTGTTTAGAGGCTTAAACTTATGCTACTGATCGTTGTGCCATTTCATTACCAGACAGGGCCTGCATGGGTTTTTGGAAAAGTCTTTTTGTCGGATCTGATGGCGCTTCGTCTGGGGAGACAAGGTCACCGAATACCGTCCTAGAGGCCCTGCCTGAGCAAGGGGAAGGGTCAACGATTGTGTTTAGCACCGATCGCGACCTCGATCTCTACGAACTCGAAGAGCTGTGCAATGCCGTAGGCTGGGCTCGACGGCCCATCCGCAAGGTCAAAAAAGCCATTCAGCACAGCTACCTAGTGGTCACAATGTGGGAGCAACGGGGTTCACGTCGCCGTCTCGTAGGGTTTTCGCGCGCCACCTCCGACCACGCCTTCAATGCCACCATCTGGGATGTGGTGGTCCACCCCGACTTTCAGGGCCGCGGATTGGGCAAAGAGCTAATGCGTCAGCTGATTAAAAAACTGCGCAGCGAAGATATCAGCAACGTTACGCTATTCGCCGACCCTCAAGTGGTTGAGTTTTACAAAGGTCTCGGCTTTATGCCCGACCCAGAGGGGATCAAGGGCATGTTTTGGTACCCAGACTAGTTTTGGTACCCCAGATTTTTGGTCACCCAGATTAATAAATACCCCTGAAAAGGCTGTCTTCAGGGCAAAATGGAGCCCCTAAGCCCGGGTGAGCGCCTTGGCCTGATGAATCCAGAGGTTGACCTGATCGGCGGTGGGGCAGAGATCGTTGCGCTGGAGGGTGGCCACGTGCAGCCGCCGCAGCTGGGTAAACAGTCGTTGGGCCGAACAGGCGGCCAGCTGCGGCACTGACATAATGCCCGCGTGAAGCAGCAGCCCGTTAAACTGGCAACCTACCCCAGGCACCCTGGCCAAGTCCGCTAAGATCACCCATTTGGTGACGTAGCGCAGCGGCACCTGAAGGGTCTTGGCCAGCGTTTGGCGGTGCTCAACAGAGACTCCGTAGCGACGGAGTTGATCAGTACTGTTTAGACCCAATTGCGCCATGCCCAAGGCGTGGGCGGGGCTAATCCCTGGCAGTTGATCTAGGGGGTAGGCTGAAGTGGCCATAAAGAAACCGTATTGAAGAGAGCAGGGATAGGCTGGGTAAACAAGCAGGCGGTGACGGTTAAGCAAAAAAGCAGGCTATACTGATTACGACGTTGGTCTACGGGATGTAGCGCAGCTTGGTAGCGCGCCTGCTTTGGGAGCAGGATGTCGCAGGTTCAAATCCTGTCATCCCGATTTTGAGTGCCCAATTTTGAGTATAGGTGCTTTGCCTGGGCGGCTAGTGCGACTGGCACAGAGGCCTTCACAAATCATCCTCAGTCTGTAGTATCTATAGTCAGTGATACCGACGGTCGTTGCCCGACCCCCCTGCCGTTACTACAGCACGACGTAATACCTATGCGACAGCTATTTTCCTCCCTTTTGCGGCCTCTTCCCCTGATGACTGCCCTGGTTAGCGGCAGTCTGCTGGGAGGTGGCTTGGTTATGCCCCTACCCGCCGCCGCCCTAGGTGAAGAGGCCATTGTCGATAAACTAGAGCAGGTGCCGGTCTTTGTGATTTTGAACTCTGACGGCCAGCCTTTGACCGCTGCCGCTGAGGTCAACAACCAAGAGGTGAAGGTGCCGGTAGTGTTTATCGACGGCGAAGCGGCCGAGGAGTTTTTGACGCGCGCCCAAGCAGAGGATCCCAGCGCTCAGGTAGCTCTGGTTGATTTAGGAACCCTTTACCAAGAGACAGTACTCAACGATGCTGAGAAGGTGCCCCTGCTGTATCTACCCATCAGTAACGAACTAGAGGCGGCGACCCAGCTTCAGTCGAATTTTCAGGGGGTGCCCCTGTTTCTAGCGCGCCAGGGTGCCGATGGCCCCTACCTCACCCTCAACCAGGAAGGTGAAGTCTCGGTGCCCATGTTCTTCTCTCGCAGCGATTTGCAGACCCTGCTGAACCGCTACCGCGAGACCAACGCCGAGGCCGCTAACAATATCGTGATTCAGGTACTGTCGCTGGAGTGGCTGCTGGCCACCATGACCAGCAACAACGACCCCGCCCTAGATGCCCAACTCAATCAGGTGCGGCTATTTCCCTCGACTGAGGTATTGAACTACATCCGGGCCCAGGAGGCGGAGGAGAACCCCTAAGCCTTAAGTTTAAGGGGCCTTTCAGCAACCCTAACAGGGCAGGCCGTGGCCTGCCCTGTTTTTTCCCTACTGTTTATGGCTAGCCGAGTAGCGCCTTGGCCCGGGCGGTGAAATTGGCGGCGGTCAGCCCGTTGAGGGCCATAATTTGTCCGGCGCTGGCGGTGGTTTCGCCTCGCTTCCAGGCGAAGGTATCGCGGGGGGCCGTGCTGCGCAGCATGATGGGCTCTAGCACGGCGCTAGAGCCGCCGGTTACCCCAATCAGCACGTCGCCACCGAAGAGGCGATCGAACCCGGCATCAGCCAAGAAATGGTTGTCGGGTTGGGAGCACATATCCCAGGCGACGTCGGAGGGGCGGTAGAGCTGGCGGGGGTTGACCACCGACACAATGCGGCTACCGATGCCGCTGGTGGCCAGCTGTTCAGCGGCCTCAAACACCGGCAGCAGCGTCATATCGCCGATAACGGCAAACACCACGGTTCGATCGCCTGGGGTTGAGGCCAATTCTACCGCTCCTTCGGTCAGAGCCTGGCGGGTCTGCTCAAAGGTGGTGCGAATGGGCAGAGGCGACTTGCTAGCGGTAATGACCACACCCTTGTTGCGGGTGGTTAAGGCCCAGTCGAAGCACACCTGAATGCCGTTGGCGTCGGTGGGGAAGAGGGGGTATACGTTGCCGTTGCGCATCATGCCGGCAAAGTAGTTTTCGACCTCGGGGCGCTGGTGGGTCCAGCCGTTGCGGCCCTGCTCTAGGGCACCGGCGGTAAACAGGGTGATGGTAGAGGGGGTGGGCCGGCGTAGCTCGGCCATGGCCTGGGTGACGGTCTGCCAGATGGGCAGACCGTTAATGGCAAAGGATTCGTAGGAGCACCAGAGCGTTCTTGCCCCAAACAGCGCCTGGGCGGCGGCCAGACCCGCGCAGGCGTCTTCGCTGAGGGGTTCGTACACCTGACCCTGGGGCTGCTGGAAGTAGGTGGCGTCGGCGGTAGGGTGGATGATCTTAAGCGCCTGGTTGATGTTGTTGATACCCGAGGCGGCGTTGCCGTCGGCGTTGGTGACTACAAACTGGGCATCTTGCTGGCCGACATAGCCCACCAGTACCCCCATGGCGGTGGTGGCGACCTGCTTGTCGCCACCCACGGGAAACTCGTTGAGGGGCAGGGTACCCAAATCGGCCAGGGGCAGCACGGCTTCTGTCACCGCTGTTTTTGCCCCTGGGCCACCCATGGAGCGCTCGTAGTTGGTGCGCACCAAGGCCCAGGCCTCAGGGTGCAGGGCGCGGGTGGTGAGGGCGCTGACGATGTAGTCGCGCTGGAGGGAGTCGCCGGGGTAGAGGTTGTGGGACTGGGCCCCGCGCTTGTGAACACCAGCGCCTTTGAGCTGCTTCACGATCAGCACCGTGAGGACGCCGCCGAGGGCGAGCTTAGCGGCTTTGTCGGTAGCCTCTAGCACCGCCTGGGTAAAGGCAAATCGCTGGGGAAAGGAGAAGGCGGTGCTGTCGACGTAGTCGCCGGGCTGGTTGGCGTCGTCGTAGTCTTTGGCATCGACCAGCACCACCTCCTGAAAGCCGTTGCCCCGCCAGTAGTCGATCATGGCCTGGTTTGACTTGGTGGAGACCATGCTGTGGTGCTCCTGGCTGTAGCCGTTCCACACCAGAATGGGCAACACGTTGGTGGCGCTGGGGTAGGCGGTGTTGAAGTGGCCAAAGCTGCTCATGATGTACGGCTCGCCCAGGCCGCCATCGCCGATAGTGACGGGGAAGAGCACGCCGGGGTGCAGTTTGGCCCCGGCCATGGCGAAGTGCTGGCCCTGGCCAAGGGGGCCAGCGGGGGACAGCAGGCCAGGGATTTGACCCGACAGGTGGCCCAACAGGCCGTGGGTTTCGCGGAAGCGATCGCACAGTTGCTGCACGGTTTCGATCCCCATGGCTTCGAGGGAGCGATCGAGGAAGACATTGCTGTAGAAGCCGGGGGCGTGGTGACCGACCTCGGTCATGATATTTTTATGGCCCAGCATGACTAGAGACGCGATCACCTCGGCGATACTGGCAAAGCCACCGGGGTGGCCCGACTCTTTGCTGGCGGTCATTTGCAGGGTGAGGTAGCGCAGCCCATCGGCAGCCAGGAGGGTTTGATAGACGGCGGCGGGGTCGCTGGGGGAGGCAATAGCCGTTTGCCCTGGGGCGATCGCGGCTGCCTGACCGTAGGCAGCAAACTCGGGCGGCAGCGAGCCAAAGTGCTGAATGCCTTCACAAAAGGCCGGAATCGATTGTGTGCTGGCAGCCGTCATGCGTCAAACCCCTAACTAGCGTGAATAAAGCGGTACTGGCCCTTACCCGGCCTGCGTCAGGAAACGGTTTGCCCGGCAGGCTGGGCCTTGTATAGCCATCGCCAGAACCGTTAGGACATAACCTATAGCCCTGAAGCGATGGCTATACGCCATTGCGCTGCCCTAGTTTTCAACCGTGGCAGGGCTTGGTGTCCTAACCGCAATGGCCATCGCTATATACAGCGGTCAGACCTGTTAACCATCCTACACAGGGACGGGGGCACGGCAACGCAGCGCACCATTGTGATTCTAGCGGGCGGCAATAGTGGCAAACCAATCAAAGCCCTGAGCCGTTGTCCCTAGCCCGCCGATCGCAGCAGCACCGGTAGCCAGCTCAAGGTTAGCCCCAACAGCGCCAGACCCGACAGCCAGAAAAAAGCGACGCTATCTCTCACCCCTACGATCAAGTTGTCGACTCGGGCCAGCAGCGCCACCGCCACCAGCATGGCGAAGTAGGCAAATAGCTGAAACTGGGTTACAGCCACCACCGCTAAAGACGCCAGGCTCAGCGCCATGATGAAGTACCCTGTGTCAGACTGAAACCCCAGCAAAATAATGCGCCGAAGCAGCGGCCAGAATAGGGTGATTGCCCCTGCCCCGCCAACCGCCAGCACCGCGCTGATCAGCCAGGCCGCCAGACCTGCCTGCCGGTTATGCAAAAACCCGCCGTAGGTGGCGTGGGCAATGACCATGAGCACCCAGGAGAGCCAGTGAACCCTGATTAAGGTGTGGAGTGACCGGTCTGGTGCCATGGCGATCGCAGAAAGCGGTTAGAGGTTTGTCGAAATGGCCTGCACCGGACAGGTGGGTACGCACTGCTCGCAGACAATACAGCGCGATCGCGAAAAGGTCAGCCGGTAGGTTTCTCC